>CAYPTG010000042.1:0-10931 GCA_964413455.1 uncultured Mycobacterium sp.
GGTCGATCTCCTGCTGGCCCGGCGCCCCTTCGTGGTGGCTGAACTCCACCGAGATGCCCATCTGTTCCAGCGCGTCGATGGCGTGCCGGCGGAAGTTGGGGGCGGCGTCGTGCACCGCCTGATCGAAGTAGCCGCCGTTGTCGGCGGGCACCGGCTTGCTTCCGTCGTATGGACCGGGCTCAAGCAGGAAAAACTCGATCTCCGGGTGGACGTAGCAGGAGAAGCCCAAATCGCTGGCCTTGGCCAGCTGTCGGCGCAGCACATGGCGGCTGTCCGCCCAGGACGGCGACCCGTCGGGCATGGTGATGTCGCAGAACATCCGCGCCGAATGGTGCTGGCCACCGCTGGTCATCCACGGCAGCACCTGGAAGGTGGACGGGTCGGGGCGGGCGACGGTGTCGGATTCGAAGACCCGGGCGAAACCCTCGATCGACGACCCGTCGAACCCGATGCCTTCCTCGAAGGCGCCCTCTAATTCGGCCGGGGCGATCGCCACCGATTTGAGGTATCCGAGCACGTCGGTGAACCACAGCCGGACGAAGCGGATATCCCGTTCTTCCAGCGTACGCAGCACGAATTCCTTCTGCCGATCCATGACGCGAGCCTAGGCAGCGGGTGTTAAATCCGTGTTACATGCGATTATCGCCACATGGCGTCATTGTGGCGCCTGAGCTGCGACGATTTTGCCTGACGCGCCGTTCTTAACAGTGGATGTCGCCGGGCAGCACCCGGTCGACGAGGTAGCGGGTCACCGCCCCGTCCACGCACTGGTTGCCGTTGAACACCACGGTGTGCTGGGTGCCGTCGTAGGTGATCAGCGGGGCCTGTAGCTGCCGGGCCAGATCCACCCCAGCCTGGTACGGGGGGGCCGGGTCGTGGGTGGTGGACACCACCACGACGCTTCCGGGCGGCGCCGGGGCGGCGACGTGGGGCACCGATGTCGGCGGGACCGGCCAGAAGGAGCACAAGTCGCGGGGCGCGAAGCCGGTGAACTCGCCGTAGGACAGGAACGGCGCGCGCTCCCGCAGCTCTTTGTCGACCTGCGCCCAGGCCGCCGGGTCGTTGGTGGTGGGGGTGTCCACGCAGCGGATGGCGTTGAAGGCGTCTTGGCCGTTGTCGTAGTGGCCGTTCTCGTCGCGGCCGTCGTAGTAGTCGGCCAGCAGCAGCAGGTCATCGGCACGCTCGCCGCGTTGCAGGCCCAGCAGGCCGCTAGTCAGGTATTTCCAGTACATCGGGGTGTAGAGCGCGTTGATAGTTCCGGTGATGGCGTCCGGATAGCTCAGCCCTCGCGGGTCGAGGGTAGGTCCCGGTTTGGTGACCAGCGGGTTCACCAGTTGGTGATAGCGGTTGACGAACTGGGCCGGGTCGGTGCCCAGCGGGCAGTCCGGCGACTTGGCGCAGTCGGCGGCGTAGTCGTTGAACGCCACCTGGAAACCGGCCATCTGCTCGACCAGCGACTGCAGCGGGTCCTGCATCGGGTCGATGGCGCCGTCGAGCACCATGGCTCGCACCCGGTCGCCGAACCGCTCGACGTAGGCGGTGCCCAGTTCGGTGCCGTAGCTGTAGCCCAGATAGTTGATCTGTTCTTCACCGAGGGCTTGCCGGACGGCGTCCATATCCTTTGCCGCAGAAGCGGTTCCGACGCTGGACAGGAATGGCTTGCCCATCCGGTCCAGGCATTTCTGCGCCATCCCCTGGTTGAGTTGTTCGATGGCCGCGACCCCGGCCGGGCTGTAGTCCACCATCGGTTCGCGGCGCCAGGCGTCCCACTCGGCGTCGGTGAAACAGCGCAGCTGCGGGGTGGAATACCCGACCCCGCGCGGGTCGAAGCCGACTAGGTCGAAGTGCTCGGAAACCGGGCTGTCGGTCAGCGCTCCGGCCGTGTACACCACCGAATCCACCGCGGAGGCGCCCGGCCCGCCCGGGTTGATCAGCAGCACACCCAGCCGTTGACCCCGGGCCGGAACTTTGATGACGGCCAGATTCGCTTGCGGCCCAGTGGGATCGGCGTCGTCGATGGGCACCGGCACCGTGGTGCACTGGGCGGTGGGCAACGGGGCGTCGGGAACGAACCGCGCACAGCTGCCCCAGGACGGCGCAGCCACCCCGACGTCCGGGGCGGCCGATGCCGGCGTGACAGCACTGGGCAGCAGAAGACCGAGAACCGCGGCGACCTTGAACAGCCCACCCGTCCCGGGCCGGCTCGCGCGTTTCATGGCCGCCATCGTGGCACGGCTGGCGGCGCGTCGACAGCCCGGTAGGTCACACCTCGGTATCGGAACCGCAGCGGTATCGGATGGGCGGATCAGCAGGTGGCCCCGGCCGGGGGCAGTTTCAGGTCGACGAGATAGTTAGCGACGTAGTCATCGACGCACTGCTCGCCCTGGAAGGCGACGGTGTGCTGGGTGCCCTTGTAGGTCAGCAGCCCGCCGCCGAGCTGCTTGGCGAGGTCGACGCCGGCCTGATACGGGGTGGCCGGGTCACCGGTGGTGGAGATCACCAGCACCGGCGGCAGCCCGGGAGCGTGCGCGACGTGCGGGTTGCCGGTCGGCGGCACCGGCCAGAACGCGCAGGTGCTCAGCGGGGCGTGCCCGGTGAAGTCGCCGTAGCTCATGAACGGCGCGACCTCGCGCAGCCGACGGTCTTCGTCGATGACTTTCTGCCGGTCCTTCACCGCCGGCTGGTCCACACAGTTCACCGCGATGCGGGCGTCGGTGGCATTGGTGTAGTGCCCCTGCGGATCTCGGCGCATATACATGTCGGCCAGCGCCAGCATGGTGTCGCCGCGACCCTTGGTCATCTCGGTCAGCCCCTGGGTCAGGTGCTTCCAGAGGTTCGGCGAGTAGAGCGCCATGATAGTGCCGACGATGGCGTCGGTGTATCCCAGGCCGCGCGGATCCTTGGTTTTCAGCGGAGTGTCCACCAGCGGGTCGACCAGTCCGCGGTAGACGTCGACCGACTTGGCCGGGTCGGTGCCCAGCGGGCACGTTGCGTCTTTGGCGCAGTCGGCGGCGTAGTCGTTGAACGCCTTCTGGAACGCCTCGGCCTGGTCGATGTCGGCCTGGATCGGGTCGGCGTTGGGGTCGACGGCGCCGTCCAGGATCATCGCGCGGACCTTGTCCGGGTAGGCCTCGGCGTAGGCGGCGCCGATCCTGGTGCCGTAGGAGTAGCCCAGGTAGTTCAGCTTGTCGTCGCCGAGTGCGGCCCGCAGCGCGTCGAGATCCTTTGCCACGCTTTGGGTTCCGACGTTGGCCAAAAAGTCGTTGCCCATCTTGTCGATGCAGCGCTGGATGAACTCCTTGGTCAGCGATTCGATGTGCTCGACGCCCTCGGGGCTGTAGTCCACCTGGGGGTCGGCGCGCTGCCGGTCGTTGTCGGCATCGGAGTTGCACCACACCGCCGGGGTGGACGAGCCGACCCCGCGCGGGTCGAAGCCGACTAGGTCGAAGCGTTGACGCACCTGCGGGGGCAGGCCCTCCAGCAGGCTGGTGGCCGCCTCGATACCGGATTCACCCGGACCGCCGGGGTTGATCACCAGCGAACCGATCTTGTCCCCGGTGGCCGGGAATCGGATCAGCGCCAAGCTGGCTTGGGCGGCTTCCGGGTTGGCGTAGTCGACCGGGACCGCGATCTTTCCGCACTGGGCGCCGGGCGGGATGGGCATCGCGTCGCCCCCTCCGCCGCCGGCCGGACGGCACGGCCCCCAGGCGACCGGCTGCCCGATCTGGGGTTCGGCCAGCACCGCCGTGCCAGCCACCACAGTGCTGCACCCGGTGCTGGTGGCCAGCAGGCCGGCCAGGGCAGGGAGCAGCAGAGCGGTGCGCAGAAATCGGGGGCGCTGATACAGCCTCATGGCCAACATGCTGCCATGTGCAGCGGAATTCGCTGGTGCGCCCGGCGGGTCACGGTACGAAGGCTGTGACCAAAGGCACTGCGCAACCGATTCCGGCGCCCACGCCGCAGTGGCAGACTGGAGGAGTCAGCGAACCCGGGGACCCGATGGGCCACGAGGATCGAACCGACGAACACTGGGAAACGACCATGTCAGAGCAGTCGCTCTATGGTGGGTCGCACACTTCGGCGCCCACCACCTCTACCCCGACTCCCACCCGCACGGAGCCCCCCCTCCCGCCCACCCGACCCAAGATCCGCACGCATCACCTGCAGCGGATGAAGTCCGAGGGCCACAAGTGGGCGATGCTCACCGTCTACGACTTCTCCACTGCCCGGGTGTTCGACGAGGCCGGCATTCCGGTGTTGTTGGTGGGTGACTCCGCCGCCAACGTCGTCTACGGCTACGACACCACCGTCCCGGTCAGCGTGGATGAACTGATCCCGCTGGTCCGCGGGGTGGTGCGCGGCGCCCAGCACGCTCTGGTGGTGGCCGACCTGCCGTTCGGCAGCTACGAGGCCGGGCCGGCCCAGGCGCTGGCGACCGCGACCCGGTTCCTCAAGGAGACCGGTGCGCACGCAGTCAAGCTGGAGGGCGGCGAGCGGGTCGCCGAGCAGATCGCGACGCTGAGTGCCGCCGGTATCCCGGTGATGGCCCATATCGGGTTCACCCCGCAAAGCGTCAACGGCCTGGGCGGATTCCGGGTGCAGGGCCGTGGCGACGCGTCCGAGCAGACCATCGCCGACGCGATCGCGGTGGCCGAGGCCGGCGCTTTCGCGGTGGTAATGGAGATGGTGCCCGCCGAGCTGGCCACCCAGATCACCGGCAAGCTCACCATCCCGACGGTCGGTATCGGGGCCGGTCCCAACTGCGACGCGCAGGTGCTGGTGTGGCAGGACATGGCCGGCCTGACCAACGGCAAGACCGCCAAGTTCGTCAAGCGGTTCGGTGACGTCGGCGCCGAATTGTCCCGCGCGGCACGGCAATACGCCGACGAGGTAGCCACCGGAGCGTTCCCGGCCGAGGAGCACAGCTTCTAAGCACATGGCCACCACCGGACGGCACATCGAGCTGGAACGCAAGTTTGCCGTGCCGGAGCCGGGCGGGTCGCCGTCATTCGAGGGTCTGTCAGAGGTTGCCCGGGTCGAGGCGCTGCCCACCCAGGTGCTGGAGGCGGTCTACTACGACACCGAGCGCCACGATCTGGCGGTTAACCGGATAACGTTGCGCCGCCGCAGCGGTGGATCGGATGCCGGGTGGCACCTGAAGTTGCCGTCAGCTCCCGGTGCCGACGCCGAAGCCCGCACCGAACTGCGTGCGCCGTTGGGCCTGGACCTGCCCCAGGAGCTGCGCGACACGGTGCTCGCGATCGTCCGGGACCGCCCGCTGGGGCCGGTGGCCCGGATCGCCACCACGCGGGACGTAACCATGCTGTACGGCACCGACGGAAATCCGCTGGCAGAGTTCTGCGACGACCAGGTGACCGGTTGCCGGCTCGGTGACGGGATGGCCGAGGGCCCTCAGCACTGGCGGGAATGGGAGCTCGAGCTGGCCGACGGCGGTATCGACGACGCCGCGGCGCTGCTGGACCGGCTCTGTGGGCGGCTGCTGGATGCCGGTGCCTCCCCTGCCGGACACGCCTCGAAATTGGCGAAGGTGCTCGGTACTGCAACTCCGGCAGAGCCGACGTCGGCGGACCCGGTGCACCGCGCCGTGGCCGAGCAGATCGAACGGTTGCTGTACTGGGACCGCGCGGTACGGGCCGACGCCGACGATGCGGTGCACCAGATGCGGGTCACCATCCGGCAGATCCGCAGCCTGCTGCTGGCGTCCGAGGAAGCCTTCGGCCTCGATGACGACGCGCCGGTCCTCGCCGAGCTGCGGGAGCTGGCCGGCGTACTCGGGGTCGCCCGGGACGCCGAGGTGCTGGAGCAGCGCTACCGCGACGCGCTGGAGGTGATGGCGCCGGAGTTGATTCGCGGCCCGGTGCGGACCCGGCTGGTCGACGGAGCCCAGCGCCGCTATCGGCTCGGGTTAAGCCGGTCTCTGACGGCGATGCGCACGGTGGGTTACTTCCGGCTGCTCGACACTTTGGACGGCCTGGCACACACCACTGCCCCGCCGCCGGACCCCGATCATCTGTGGGCCGGTTTCGCGTCGGGCTACCGCCGGGTTCGCAAGTACGCCAAGGCGGCGCGCAGAGCCGGCACCGAACATGAACGTGACGAGGCGTTGCATCGAGTTCGCAAGGCCGCCAAGCGACTTCGTTATGTAGCCGCCGCGACCGGGCACTCCGCGGTATCCGAACGGGCCAGGGCCATTCAAGGCCTGCTGGGTGACCATCAGGACAGCGTGGTCAGCCGCGCGCATCTGCTCGGAGAGGCAGACGGCGCGCACACCGCCGGCGAGGACACCTTCACCTATGGCGTTCTTTACCGGTATGAGGAGGAACTGGGCCAGCGCTGCCGCGATGAGCTCGGCGGTGCACTGAAGGCATTGCGCCGCAGTGTGAAAGCGCCGACGGACAGGTAGCCGGACTGGCGGGCGAAGCCCTGTACGGGCGAACGCATTGGGGCGGGCGAGTTGGCCTGTAAGCCGGATCCTGTTCCCCGGCACCGGATTACGGCGCCGCGGCGGCGACCATCCATCTGGGCACACCGTCGCCGGGTACCTCAAGCGGCCTACCCGCAGGCTCGGGCGAGCAGCCCTCGAACGCCTGCGCAGCCGCACGGATGCGGCCTCTTGGCCTTGCTTCGGGTGGGGTTTACCGAGCCATCCCGGTCACCCGGGATGCTGGTGCGCTCTTACCGCACCGTTTCACCCTTACCACCGGGCCCTGATACCAGGGCGGTGGCGGTCTGTTCTCTGTGGCACTGTCCCGCGAGTCACCTCGGATTGCCGTTAGCAATCACCCTGCTCTGTGAAGTCCGGACTTTCCTCGACCCGCTGTCACCAGCGGGCCGCGGCCGCCCGGCCAACTCGTCCGCACGGTCTAACCTACCCGCCTGCGCAACTGGATGACATTGTCGACCAGGGTGCCCTGCTGGCCGTCGGGCCCGGTGGCGTCGCGCTGCACCGGCTCCAACCGCACGGTTTCCCATCCGGTGTCATCGAGCTCCAGATCGGCCAGCACCTCCTGCGCGGTCGGGAACTCGTGGTGGTGGCGCACCTCATCGGGCGCCCACGGTGGAGCTTCGCCATGGTCGACGATCAGTAGGGTGCCGCCGGGAGCGACGGTGGCCGCGGCGCGGCGCAGGATCGCCGGCCGGTCCATCGTCACCATGCTGTGCAAGAAGTGCGCCGACACCAGATCGAACGGCCCTTCGGGCAGCGTCTGGGTGAGGTCGTGCTGCTGAAAGTCGATGCGCCCGAGCACACCTCGGGCTTGGGCGTCTTCAGCGGCGCGGGCCAGCGCGGTGTCGGAGACGTCGACGGCGACCACCTGCCAGCCGTGTTCGGCCAGCCACATGGCGTCGCCACCCTCGCCACAGCCCAGGTCCAAGGCCCGCGAGCCGGTCAGCCCGCTGACGATCTCGGTGAGCCGGACGTTGGGCTGCCCGCTCCAGATCCGCGGCTTCTCGGAATAGCGTTCCTCCCAGCTGCGGTGGGCCTCCGACGTCATTTGTTCCTGGCTTCCGGTATTCATGATCCGAGCTTGCCGCACTCCGTTAATACTGGCAATCTTATTTGCCATGCAGGCAAACGCTACCGACGACGACGTCGACCTCCGAGTGCGCAGAAGGCTGCGTGAACTACGCGGCCGACTCGGCCTGACCCTCGGTGATGTCGCCGCCAGGGCCGGTATCGACGTGTCGACGCTGAGCCGGCTGGAATCCGGCAAGCGCCGGCTTGCCCTTGACCACCTGCCTCGGCTGGCGGCGGCGTTGTCGGTCAGCACCGACGAGCTGCTCGGGGCGCCACCGGCCGTCGACCCCCGGGTCCGGGCACCGTCGCACACCCGGCACCACATCACCTACTGGCCGCTGACCCGGCACGGCGGCGTTGGTGGGCCGCAGGCCTTCAAAATCCGGATCAGCGCGCGGCGGCGCACCCCGCCGGCCGAACTGCCCACCCACGAGGGCCAGGAGTGGCTGTATGTGCTGTCCGGTCAGCTTCGGCTGATTCTGGGTGAGCAGCGTTTCGTCATCGAACCCGGTGAGGCAGTGGAGTTCAGCACCTGGACACCGCACTGGATCGGTGCCGTCGACGGCGCGGTGGAGGCCATCATCCTGTTCGGTCCGCACGGCGAGCGGGTGCACCTGCGGCAGTGACGCACGGCAGCCACACCGGGCCGGCTCACCCGAGCTTGCGGTACACCAGCCAGCGCATGTCGATCGGGCGGTCCTCGCCGGGAGGCAGGTCGAACACGTCGAGCCCCTGCACCCAGTCGGCGTACCAGCCGGTCTGCGGCCACGCCCCGGGGGGCAGATGGGCCTGTTCGAACTGGTAGACCGAGTCGTCGGCGACCAGCTGCAGCGGCAGGCCGGACGCCGCCGCGGCCACCTCGTCGTAGGTGAAGATCGAGGTGTAGAACTGCTCGCCCAGCTCGCGGGCCGCCGCATCGGGGGTGTATCCGTCCTGGTCCAGGAAGATGTTGAACACCAGCTGGCCGCCCGGGGCCAGGCAGTCGGCGGCCAGCTCGAAAACCGACCGCAGCTGGTCGGTGTTACGGAAATCCGAGACCACCTCCGACAGCAGGATCAGTTGATAGTCGCGACGCAGGTCCCCGGTGGCGGCGAACACGTCGCGCTCGATGACCCGCACCGGCAGTGCGCCCTGCTGGGCTTCGGTGCGGATGATGTCGGCGAATTTCGAGGTCATTTCCACGGCGTCGACGGGATGGCCGCGGCGGGCCAGCGCGAGGGCGTTGCGTCCGGTGCCGGCCCCGATGTCCAGCACCGGGCAGCCCGATGGGTCGGATGCAGAGCTGGCCAGCGCCCATACCCGGGCGTCGGGCTCGGTGCCGAACAGCGGCGGCTCGCGGGTGGCCACCCAGTCGTTGTAGGTGTCTTCGACGCTGGACCACTGCGCCCGAACGTAGTAGTTCAGTTGAGTTCCGACCGGGCATTCATAGGTGACCAGGATGTGCGAGCGCTGAGATTTGGCGTAGGCGGCGGCGAGCTGGCCGGCCAGGACATCGCGTAGGCGGGCCAGTTCGTCGCCGGTGAACGCCACGCCGACTGCCTGAAACAGCCTGTCGCACAACGCGACATAGTCGTCCAGCATCCCCGGAGCCGCCGCCAGCCTGATATTTCCGCCGACCGTTGCCTGCCGTATCACCCGGCGGACCATCGACTGCCGCAGCGGAGTCGGCTGGTACTCGTTGTCGGTCATCGACCTCAGCTTCCCATTCTTTCGCCGCCCCTTCGGCCTCTTCGGCCTTTCCGTCCCGGGACGGGCTCAGCCCCGCAGGTAGGAAGTGCTGTTGACCAGCCGCACCGAGGCCCCGTTGTCGGGGAAGAACTCGGCGATGCTCAGCGAGGCGAGGTCGAGATGCAGCCGGTGCAGCACCGATGTTCCGGCGTCCAGCGCCAGCCGCAGCAAGGTCTTGATCGGTGTCACGTGGGACACCACCAGCACGGTCGACGCGCCGTGTGCGGCGATGATCCGGTCTCGGGCGCGTTGCACCCGGTCCTGGACCTGCTCGAAGCTTTCCCCGCCGGGCGCCGGCACACCGGCGTCGCTCAGCCAGCGGCCGTGCAGCTGCGGGTGACGTTCGGCGGCTTCGGCGAAGGTCAATCCCTCCCACTCGCCGAAGTCGGTCTCGATGAGGTCGTCGTCAACCTGTACCGGTAGCCCGAGGGCGTCTGCTGCCGCCTCGGCAGTGTCGTAGGCCCGTCGCAGCGGGGAGCTGATGACCGCCGCGATGCCGCCCTTGCCGGACAGGTACCGGGCGGCGTCGGCGGCCTGGCGGCGGCCGACGTCGGTGAGGTCGGGGTTGCCGCGCCCGGAGTAGCGGCGCTGCCGGGAGAAGTCGGTCTGGCCGTGCCGCAGCAGCAGCAGCCGGGTGGGGGCGCTGTGCTCGCCGCGCCACACGGCCGGCGGGACGGCCACCGCATCCGGCGGCGGGTCGGCCGGCTGGGGGTCTTGTCCGGCTGGGTGTTGTTCGGCTGGGTGTTGTTCGGCTGGGTCTTGACCGGCACCGTCCATCGCCTCGTTGGCCAGCCGGTCGGCGTGCTTGTTTTGCTCACGCGGGATCCATCTGTAGTTGACGAAGGCGAACGTCGACGCCAAAGCCCTTGCCTGCTGGTGCAATTCGGCCATCCCGGGGTGCTTGACCTTCCACCGCCCGCTCATCTGCTCGACGACGAGTTTGGAGTCCATCCGCACCGCGACCTCGTCGGCACCCAGCCGGCGGGCTTCCTCCAGGCCGGCGATCAGCCCGCGGTATTCGGCGACGTTGTTGGTGGTCACCCCAATCGCTTCCCGCCCCTCGGCCAGCACCGTAGCGTGGTCGGCCGACCAAACGACACAGCCGTAGCCAGCCGGGCCGGGGTTCCCGCGCGAGCCACCGTCGGCCTCAACGATCACTTTCACTGGGCCACCGCCACTAGTGGCCGGCCCCGTCGAGGCGCAGCAGGATGGCCCGGCACTCCGGGCAGCGCAGCACCTCGTCTTCGGGTGCTGCGGAGATCCGGGCCAGCTCGCCTCGGTCCAGTTCGATGCGGCAGGCGCCGCACCGTCGGCCCAGCAGCCGCCCAGCGCCGATCCCCGCCGAGCCGCGTTGCCGCTCGTAAAGGTCGAGGAGTTCCCCGTCGATCCCGGCGGCCAACTCGCCGCGCCGGGCGCTGTGCTCGGTGCGGTTGCGCTCCACCTCGGCCAGCACCTCGTCGCGTGCCTGCCGCGCGTCGGCCAGGTCACCATCGAGGGCCTCGATACCGGCCTGTTCGCGGGCCTGGTCGGCGGCCAGTTCTTCGCGCCGCTCCATCACCTCCAGCAGGGTGTCCTCCAGGCTGGCCCGGCGCCGCTGCAGGGTGCCCAGCTCGTGTTGGAGCTCTTCGAGTTGCTTGGAGTTGACCGACCCGGAGTCCAGCAGCCC
>CAYPTG010000042.1:10941-11311 GCA_964413455.1 uncultured Mycobacterium sp.
GACCTCGGACTCCAGCTTGCTCACCTGGGCGTCCAGATCCTCCAAACCGATGCTCAGCACGGCATGACGGTCGGTGGCGGCCCGCTGGTCGGCCTGCACCTGGTCGTAACGCTGCTGCTCGGGCAGGTGGGTGGCCCGGTGCCCGAGGCGAGTGAGCTCGGCGTCTATCTCGGCAAGGTCCAATAGGCAACGTTGTTGTGCCAGATCAGCTTTCATGGTCTCTCTTCATCTCGATATTCCACGGGTCGGTGCGCAGCGGGCATACCGCCACCGTGAGCGCGTCACCGAACCGGGCACGCAGCAACGCCGCGGCCTGGCCGCACCACGGGTATTCACTGGCCCAGTGCGCGACGTCGACCAGACCGACGTC
>CAYPTG010000043.1:0-11295 GCA_964413455.1 uncultured Mycobacterium sp.
GCAACCCATTTCGGCAACTCGTCGACCGTACGCCCGGCCAGGTTCTCCAGCAGATACAGGATGTCCTGCAGTGAGCAGGACACGAAGAAGTACTGCTGCAGCAGCCGCAGTTGCTTGCCGACCTCGGGCTCGTCGTTGGGGTAGAGAATCTTGCTGACGTTTTCGGAGACCACCTGGTCTTCCACCGCGCGGTAGTAGTCGCCGGCGTTGAAGGCGTCCAGCGCCAGCGCGTTGACCGCGTTGGCGCTCCACAGCGTCAGCGTGTTGCAGGTGTTCACGCCGTAGCCCTGGATCGGGGTGCCGTAGTACACGCCTTTGACCACCCGCTCGGGCACCCACCGGGACTGCGGCTCGCCCTTGTCGTCGGTGAACCGCTCGGTGTGCCCGCCCCAGCCGACCTGGTAGTTGATCTCCGGCTTGGCGATCTCCCACGGGTTTCCCGACTGCAGCCAGTTGTCGGTGTGCTCGATCTGCCAGCCGTCCTTGATCTCCTGGTCGAAGATGCCGAACTCGTAGCGGATGCCGTAGCCGATGGCCGGGCGTTCCAGGGTGGCCAGCGAATCCAGGTAGCAGGCCGCCAGCCGGCCCAGCCCGCCGTTGCCCAGGCCCGGTTCCTCTTCGCAATCCAGCACGACGTCGAAGTCCTGGCCCAAATCGGCCAGCGCCGCCCTGGCCTCGTCTTCCAGCCCGAGGTTCAGCAGGTTGTTGCCCAGGTGCGGGCCGAGCAGGAACTCCGCGGACAGGTAGACGGCCACCTTGCTGGACAGCGACACATAGGTCTCGGTGGTATCCATCCACCGCTTCTGCATCCGGTCGCGTACCGCCAGGGCCAGGGCGTGGTAGTAGTGCTGCGGTTGCAGCAGTTGGGAGGGGCGGCCCAGGGTGTAGCGCAGGTGGTCTTCGATGGCCTGGCGCAGCGACTTTTCGGTCATCGCGGTGCGGATGTCCTCGCAGTCGTCTCCGGCTACGGCGGCCGATGTGTGAATGCCCTCGCTCATGTGTTCTCCCCGAATTCTGTCCGGCCGCTTTGTGGCTGCGAGTATCGCATCGGCGCGCGGTGCTCACCTGTTGTTCGGATAACTGGATGTCGGCCCCGGTGTTAGTACCGTGGGATTGTGCTGCAGCGTATTGCCCGGCTCGCGGTCACCGCGCCGCGCCGGGTCGTGCTCGCCGCGGCGCTGCTGGCGGTACTGATCGGCGGGTTCGGCATCCCGGTCGCCGACAAGCTGTCCCCGAGTGGTTTCGCCGATCCGACGGCCGAGTCCTCCCGTGCCGCCCGAGCGCTGACCGACAAATTCGGCCAGGGCGACGTGCCATTGGTGCTGGTGGTCACCGGGCCCGACCGCTACGACAGTCCGCGGGCCCGCGCGGCGGCCACCGGGATCATCGACACCCTCACCGGTTCCGGGCATGTCGCCGCCATCAGCTCGCCGTGGACGCTGCCGGTGCCGGCGGCCGACGGAATGCTCAGCGCCGACCGTAAATCCGGCCTCATCGTCACCGGCATCGTCGGCACCGAAGCCCAGCAGCAGCGGTACACCAAGGAACTCACCGACGCCGTCGTCGGCGAGCGTGACGGTGTCACGGTGCGTGCCGGCGGCACCGCCATGGTGAACCTGCAGATCACCGAACAGTCCAAACGGGATCTGCTGGTGCTGGAGGCCATCGTGGTTCCGCTCAGTTTTCTGGTGCTGATCTGGGTGTTCGGCGGGGTGTTCGCCGCCGCGCTGCCCATCGCGGTCGGGGTGATGGCGATCCTCGGTTCGATGGCGGTGCTGCGGGCGATCACCGCGTTTACCGAGGTGTCGATCTTCGCGCTGAACCTCACTACCGCAATGGGTTTGGCGCTGGCCATCGACTACACCCTGCTGTTGATCAGCCGCTACCGCGACGAACTGGTCGGCGGCGCCGACCGGGTTCGGGCGATCACCACCACCGTCTGCACGGCCGGGCGCACGGTGCTGTTCTCCGCGGTCACCGTCGCGCTGTCGATGGCGGTGATGGTGCTTTTCCCGATGAACTTCCTGCGCTCCTTCGGCTACGCCGGGGTGGCCACCGTCGGGTTCGCCGCGCTGGCGGCGATCGTGCTTACCCCGGCGGTGATCATGCTGCTCGGCGACCGCCTGGATGCCCTCGACGTACGACGTGCCCTGCGTCGGCTGCTCGGCCGGCCCGACCCCGCCCCGCTGCCGGTCACCGAGCAATTCTGGTACCGCTCAACGAAATTCGTGATGCGTCGGGCGCTACCCATCGGGGTGGCGGCGGTGGCGCTGCTGGCATTTCTGGGCGCCCCGTTCCTCGGGGTGAAGCCGGGCTTCCCCGACGACCGGGTGCTGCCCGCCTCGGCCTCGGCGCATCAGGTTGGCGACCTGCTGCGGGCCGACTTCGCCATCGACTCCGACTCGGAGGTGCCGATCGTCATCGTCGACTCCGCCGGGCTGGACCGCGCCGAGGTTGACCGCTACGCCACCGAACTGTCTCGGGTCCCGGGGGTGGATTCGGTGTCGGCGCCGTCGGGCACCCGGGTGAACGGCCGGCTGACCGGCCCACCGTCGGCGGCCACCGGCGAGGCGTCCGGCAGCACTTTGCTGACCGTCGGCACCGCGCTGCCGTTGTTCTCCGCGGAATCCGAGACCCAACTGAGCCGGCTGCACGCGGTGCCCACCCCGGGCGGGCGGGCCGTCGAGTTCGGCGGACTGGCCCAGACCAACCGGGACAGCGTCGCGGCCATCACCTCCCGGTTGCCGCTGGTGCTGGGCCTGATCGCGGTCATCATGCTGGTGCTGCTGTTTCTGCTCACCGGCAGTGTGGTGCTGCCGGTCAAGGCGCTGATCCTCAACATGCTGTCGCTGTCGGCGGCCTTCGGGGCGACGGTGTGGATCTTCCAGGAGGGGCATCTGGGCGCGCTGGGCACCACGCCCACCGGCACCCTGGTGGCCAACATGCCGGTGCTGTTGTTCTGCGTGGCCTTCGGCCTGTCGATGGACTACGAGGTGTTCCTGGTCTCCCGGATCCGGGAATACTGGCTCGCCTCACCGCAGTGTGCGGCCGACAACGACGAAAGCGTGGCGCTGGGTCTGGCCCGCACCGGCCGGGTGATCACCGCCGCGGCGCTCATCATGGCCATCACCTTCGCCGCGCTGATCGCCGCCAAGGTCGCCGTCATGCGGCTCTTCGGCGTCGGGCTGACCCTCGCCGTGCTGGTGGATGCCACCGTCGTCCGGCTCATCCTGGTACCGGTGTTCATGCACCTGATGGGCAGGTGGAACTGGTGGGCGCCGGCGCCGTTGCGGCGGCTGCACCGCAAACTCGGCCTCGAAGAGGCCGGTGCTGCGCGCATACTGGAGAGATGACAGGCAATCGTTCGGGGGCCGGTCCAGGTAGCACCATCATTGCCGGTGTGCAGCCAGCGCTGCCGCCCTACCGCTACAGCCAGCAGGAGATCACCGAGACGTTCCTGACGCTGCCCGGGTTCACCGGGCAGGCCGACATCCTGCGCGCCGTGCACCAATCGGCCAAGGTCGGGCACCGCCACCTGGTGATGCCGGCCGAAAAGTACGCCGCCCTCACCGATTTCGGTGAGGCCAACGATCTGTTCATCGACAACGCCGTCGAACTCGGTTGTGCCGCGGTGTCGGCGGCGCTGGATGAAGCGGGGCTGCGCCCCGACGACGTCGACCTGATCATGTCCACCACGGTGACCGGCATCATGGTGCCCTCCCTGGAGGCCCGGGTGGCTGGCCGGCTGGGGCTGCGCCCGGACGTCCGCCGGATCCCGATCTTCGGCCTGGGCTGTGTGGCCGGCGCGGCTGGGATCGCCCGGATGCACGACTTCCTGCGCGGCAACCCCGACGGCGTGGCGGTGCTGCTCTCCGTCGAGCTGTGCTCGTTGACCTTCCCGGCGGTCACCCCCGGTATCGCCAGCCTGGTGGGCACCGCGCTGTTCGGCGACGGGGCCGCGGCGGTGGTCGCGGTCGGGGAACGCCGCGCCGAGCGGATCGGCGCCACCGGTCCGGCCGTCGTCGACAGCCGCAGCCACCTCTACCCGGACTCCCAGCGCACCATGGGCTGGGATATCGGGCCGACCGGATTCCAGCTGGTGCTCTCACCGGACGTTCCCGACGTGATCGCCCGGTACCTGGGCGACGACGTCACCGGATTTCTGGCCGACCACGACCTCACCATCGACGACATCGGCACCTGGGTCAGCCATCCCGGCGGCCCGAAGGTGATCGAGGCGATCGTTGCCACCCTGGGGCTCTCCGACGACGCGCTGGCACTGACCTGGAACTCGCTGGCGCAGGTGGGCAACCTGTCGTCGTCCTCGGTGCTGCATGTGCTGCACGACACCATCGCCAGCAAGCCGGCCCCCGGCCCCGGTCTGCTGCTGGCGATGGGCCCGGGCTTCTGCTCGGAACTGGTTCTGCTGCAATGGAACTGACCTGGTATGTGGTCCTGATCGCTGCCGTCGCCGCCGAGCGGCTGGCCGAACTCGTCGTCGCCCGCCGCAACCTGGCCTGGAGCCGGCAGCGCGGCGGGGTGGAGTTCGGGGCCGGGCACTACCCGGTGATGGTGCTCCTACATACCGGCCTGCTGGTCGGCTGCCTGGTCGAGGTGGCGGTGGCGCACCGGCCGTTCCTGCCCTGGCTGGGCTGGCCGATGCTGGCCGTGGTGCTGGCCGCCCAGGGGCTGCGCTGGTGGTGCATCAGCACGCTGGGACGGCAGTGGAACACCCGGGTGGTCGTCATCCCCGGTGCACCGAGGATCAGCGGTGGGCCCTATCGGCTGCTGCCGCACCCCAACTACGTCGCGGTGATCGCCGAAGGCATCGCCCTGCCGCTGGTGCACACCGCCTGGATCACCGCGTGTGTGTTCACCGTCCTCAACGCCGGGCTGCTGGCGGTGCGCATCTCCACCGAGAATGCCGCCCTGGCGAGGCTGGCGTGATTGACCTGATCGTCGCCGGCGGCGGGCCGGCCGGGTTGGCCACCGCCATCCACGCCTCCCGCGCCGGGTTGCAGGCGGTGGTCATTGAGCGCCGGCGCGGACCGATCGACAAAGCCTGCGGCGAAGGCATGATGCCGCATACCGTCCGGCAGCTGGAAAATCTCGGAGTTCAGCTGCGGGACAAGGCTTCTGGTGCCTTCCGGGAGTCTTCCCCGTCCTACCCTTGCTACCCGTTTCACGGCATCAGCTACCTGGACGCCGCGCACCCCACCCGTCGGGCCGAGGCGCGTTTCCGATCCGGGACCGGGCTGGGAGTGCGCCGCACCGTGCTTTCCGAGGCGCTACAGGACACCGCCTCGGCGGCCGGGGTGCGGATCGTGCACGACGAGATCGGCCCGGTCACCCAGGACCGCGACTCGGTGTGCTGCGCGGGGCACCGGGCCCGCTACCTGGCCGCCGCCGACGGCCTGCATTCGCCGATCCGCCGTTCACTCGGACTGGACCGGCCCACCCACCGTCGCCGACGCTGGGGCATCCGCCGGCACTACCGGATCGCCCCGTGGGCCGACACCGTCGAGGTGCACTGGGGCCGGCGTGCCGAGGCCTACGTCACCCCGGTGGCCGACGACTGCGTGGGTGTGGCGATCCTCACCCGCACCCAGGGCAAATTCGGCGATCACCTGCTGGAGTTCCCCGCGCTGACCGGCGTGCTGGGCGGGGCGCCGCACGGTAAGGAACGTGCCGCCGGGCCGCTGCGCCAACGCGTCCGCCGCCGGGCTGCCGGGCGGGTGCTGCTGGTCGGCGACGCCGCCGGCTACGTCGACGCGCTCACCGGCGAAGGGCTGGGAATCGCGTTCGGCGGTGCGGAACTGCTGGTCAACTGCGTGCTGGCGGACACCCCCGGCGACTACGACCGGCAGTGGCGGGCCATGTCGCGGCGCTACCGGATGCTCACCGCGGGGCTGTTGCAGGCCAGCGGGATCGCCCCGGTGCGGGCCGCCATCGTGCCCGCGGCCACAGCGCTGCCCGGGGCGTTCGGCCGCATCGTCGACCTGCTCGCTTACTAACGCGATGTGGTCCGACGAACCTAAGATTTAGACGATGACCGCCACGTCGGGCGAACCCGCCGCGCACACCGTCACATCCGGGGCCTGCAACAGCCCGGACTTGGCGCAGCGCACCGAGGGCCTAGCCGCGATGCCGCTGTTCGAGGACTGCTCGGCCGAGCAACTCGGCCAGGTCGCCGAACGGCTGCGTCCGCTGCATGCCGAACCCGGCGAGGTGCTCATGCGCCAGGGCGAACGGGCCGTCTCGTTCATCCTGATCCAAACCGGCCGGGCCGAAATCAGCCACACCGGCGACGACGGAGCGGTGGTCCTCGACGAGATCAGCGCAGGCGTCATCGTCGGTGAGATCGCCCTGCTGCGCGACAAGCCGCGCACCGCCACCGTCACCGCCACCGAACCCCTGTCCGGCCACATCGGCGACGACAAGGCGTTCGCCATGATGGCCGACCTGCCCGGGGTGAGCGACCGGCTGCTGCGCACCCTGCGCCAGCGGTTGGCCGCCTTCATCACCCCGATTCCGGTGCGCTTCAAAGACGGCACCGAACTTCTGCTGCGCCCGGTACTGCCCGGCGACGGAAGCCGACCCAGCCACCAGTCGGTCGAGTTCTCCACCGAGACGCTCTACCGCCGTTTCATGTCCACCCGCGTGCCCAGCCCGACGCTGATGAACTATCTCTTCCAGGTCGACTACGTCGACCACTTCGTCTGGGTGCTGGTCGACGGCACCGACGGGCCGGTGGTTGCCGACGTGCGGTTCGTGCGGGAGCTCACCGACCCGGCGGTCGCCGAGATCGCCTTCATCGTGGCCGACGACTACCAGGGCCGGGGGATCGGCAGCTTCCTGATGGATGCGCTGATCGTCGCCGCCCGGGTCGGTGGAGTGCAGCGGTTTACCGCCCGGCTACTGGCCGAGAACGCGCCGATGCGCACCATCCTGGATCGCTACGGCGCGGTGTGGGAGCGCGAGGAACCCGGTGTCGTGGTCACCGTCTTCGACGTCCCGGACCTCGACCAACTGGGCATCGAGCCGGAGATGGTCGACCAAATCCGTTCCGTCACAAGAGAAGTCGTCCGAGCGTCAATCGGTTGAGCTGGGCTGGACCGCGGCCGGGGTTAAGCGGTGATCTTGGTCTGCTGGTCGATCACCTTCGCGGCGTCGAGGATCACCTGATCCTGCCCCTCGGGTGCGTCCGCGTTCAGCTGTAAAACGAAGATCGCCCCGTCGGTGCCCGGGATGACGATGGTCTTTTGGGCGATGTAGCGGCGCACGTTGTCGCGCAGGTAGGAGCCCTGGAACTGGATGGCATCGAAACCGCTCAGCGAGCTCTTCTGCACCTCGCCGTCCTGCTGATAGCCGGGCAGGTTCTGCAGCAGGCCGGGGGCGTACTCCAGGATCTTGGCCGCGTCCACATTGCCGGTGAGCTTGGAGGCGATGGCCGTCATGAACGGCGGGTCGTTGGGATCTTTGGCCTTGTCGTAGACGATGGCGCCGTAGGCCCATTCCGGGGTGCGGTTGCCGGCCGACACCCAGTCCGGGGGCATCGGGAAGTCCATCGCCGGCGCGCCCGCCTCGCCCTTGGTGACCGGCGCCTCGATGATCTTGTTCTCGGTGACGTAGTCCGCGATGGTCTTGTGCGGGCCGCCCGGCAGATCCGGAATGGTCAGGCCGGACGTGGACGGCGCCGCGCTGGCCGCGGCCGACGAGGTTTCCGGCTTGGTCTCGGTGGCGGTGGCGTGGCAGCCGGTCAGGGCGACGCTCAGCGCCAGCACCGACAGCCCGATCCGCACGGACATCTTGTTCATCGAGTCAGCTCTCCCTAGACCTCTGTGCGCGCAGACCTCACAGACCAGCTTTGATGAGCGAGCTTAGTGCTCATCCGCGGTGAAATCGACCCTGCAGGTATGGTGAGGAATGCGCAAGGCGCTGGTGGGAACGGGCTTAGCCACCGCCGCGGCGGCTGTCGTGGGCAGTGTGGCGAGCCGTGAAGGTGTCCAGGGCTGGTACGCCACGATCCGCAAGCCCGGATATGTGCCGCCGGACGCGGTATTTCCGATCGCCTGGACCACGTTGTACGTCGATATCGCGGCCACGTCCGCGGCGGTCATTGATCGGTTCCGTGCTAACGGCGAGCACGCAAAGGCTCGTGGTTACCTCGCCGCTCTCGGTACCAATCTGGGACTCAACGCCAGCTGGAGTTGGGTGTTCTTTGCCAAGCGTCGACTCGGCCTCTCGGTGGCGGTCGCGGCCGCGTTGGCGGCCAGCAGCACCGACCTGGCCCGCCGAGCCGCCGACGCCGATGCCAAATACGGCGCGGCGCTAGCGCCGTACCCGCTGTGGTGCAGTTTCGCCACCGTGATGTCCGCCGACATCTGGCGGCTCAACCGCTGACCGGTACATTGAGCGGCGATGCTGAACCGCAACGTCGTCTCCAACATGGTGGTCATGGCGGGGTGTGCCACCCTGCTGGTCGGCTGCCACGCCGCCGCTGGCCCGACCGCCGACATCGGCAAGATCACCGAGCTGCAGTCCAGCTTCGGTAATCAGTTCACCGTCAACCAGATCCCCAAGACCGGGATCGACCCGAAATTCCTCACCGGCCAGAAGCTGCCGGACGGCGTCAAGTTCACCCCCGCCAACTGCGCCCAGTTCGCCACCGGGCAGCTGGTGCCCACCGGCACCGAGGGCAATATGGCCGCGGTCTCGGCCGAAGGGGAGGGCAACCGCTTCATCGTCATCGCGGTCGAAACCAACGAGCCGGTCCCGGTTGCCGAACCCGGAAACGACTGCCGCAAGGTCGGTTTCGACGGCGGAGCGGTGCGCGGCACGGTCGAGGCGGTCGATGTCCCCAAGATCGACGGCGCGACGACCATCGGCGTGCATCGGGTGGTGCAGACAGTGGCGGGCGGCAAGCCCCGTACCGGTGAGGTGTTCAGCTACTCCGCGCATTTCGGCGACTATCAGGTGATCGTGTCGGCCAACCCGCTGGTGGTTCCCGGCAAGCCGACGGTCCCGGTCAACACTCAGCGGGCCAGGGATCTGCTGATCGCCGGGGTCAACGCAGTGCGGAAAAGCTAGCGCACATTCCGGGGCCGGAACTGGATACTGATTCGCGGCCCGGTCGGGGCGCTGGTCTTGGGCACCGCGTGCTCCCAGGTCCGCTGACAGGAGCCACCCATCACCAACAGGTCGCCGTGAGCCTGAGGCAGACGCAGTCCTGATCGCCTCGCTCCTCCTCCGCGGCGCTGCGCCGCGTCATCGTCGACTCGGCCCGGTCCTGATTGCCTCGCTCCTCCTCCGTGGCGTTGTGCCGCGTCATCGTCGACTCGGCTGCGCGGCCGCATGGCGAACATCCGGGTGGCGCCCAGGCTGACGATTGCCACCATGGTGTCCTCGGTGCTGCTGCGGCCGATGGTGTCGCCATGCCAGGCCACGCTGTCCGTGCCGTCCCGGTAGAGGCAGAAACCGACGGTGGTGAACGGTTCGCCGAGTTCGCCGGCGTAGATGTCGTTGAGCCGACGCCGCAGCCGCGTCACCACCGGGTGCGGTGCCGCGCCGGTGGTGAGGTCGCAGAAGTGGGCCAGCCGCGGCACGTCGAGCACCCGGTCATACATTCGGCGCCGTTCGGCCCGCCAGGGCACCGCCGCCATCAGCTCGTCGAACAACACCCCGGCCGCGGCACCGGCCCCGGCGTCGTCCAGCCAGCCGGAGCGGGTCTCGATCCACGCCCCGGCCCCCAGGTCGCGCCGCTCGCTGTGATCGAACAGCGAGCCCTGAACCACAACGGACACCCCTGCACCGTATCGCACATCAGTTCGAATACCGCGTCATGGCGTTACGGTGCTATCCGTGGCCGACATCCTGGGCGTGGATTCCGAAGTGGGGACGCTGAGGACGGTCATCCTGCACCGCCCGGGTGCCGAACTGATGCGGCTGACCCCGCGCAACAACGACGCCCTGCTCTTCGACGGCCTGCCCTGGGTGCAGCGCGCTCAGCAGGAGCACGACGCCTTCGCCGGATTGCTGCGCTCCCGCGGCGTGGAAGTGCTGCTGCTGGCCGATCTGCTCACCGAGGCGCTGGACAGCGGCGCCGCCCGAATCCAGGGCATTACCGCCGCGGTGGATAGCCGGCGTCTGGGGCCGCGTCTGGCGAACGAGCTTTCGTCCTACCTGCGCGGGCTGGCCCCGGCTGAGCTGGCTCATGTTCTGACGGCCGGCATGACGTTCACCGAGTTCAGCTCCGACTCGGACACCGATCCGGACACCTCGCTGGTGCGGCGCATGCATTACGGCGGCGACTTTGTGGTCGATCCGCTGCCGAACCTGATGTTCACCCGCGACTCGTCGTTCTGGATCGGGCCGCGGTTCGCGATCACCTCGCTGGCCCTGCCGGCTCGCAGCCGGGAGACTTCACTGACCGATCTGATCTACGCCCACCACCCGCGGTTCCTCGGGGTGCGGCGGGCCTACGAGTCGCAGACCGCCCCGGTGGAAGGTGGCGACGTGCTACTGCTGTCTCCCGGTGTGGTGGCCGTCGGGGTGGGGGAGCGGACCACTCCCGCCGGTGCGGAAGCGTTGGCGCACAGCCTGTTTGACGACGATCTTGCGCACACTGTGCTGGCCGTTCCGATTGCCCAGGAACGCGCCACCATGCACCTGGACACCGTGTGCACCATGGTCGACGTCGACGCGGTGGTGATGTATCCGGCCGTGCGGCATTCGCTGTCGGCGTTCACCATCACCCGCGACGGCGCCGGGGTGCGGATCCTTGAGGAGCAACCGTTCCTAACTGCTGCCGCGGCGGCGATGGGCATCGAACGGCTGCGGGTGATCGACACCGGACTGGACCCGGTGACCGCCGAACGCGAGCAGTGGGACGACGGCAACAACACCCTGGCGCTGTCCCCGGGCGTGGTGATCGCCTACGAGCGCAACACCGAAACCAACGCCCGGCTGGTCGACGCCGGCATCGAGGTGCTGCCCATCGCCGCAGGCGAACTCGGCACCGGGCGCGGCGGCCCGCGGTGCATGTCCTGCCCGGCCGCCCGTGATCCGCTACCCGAGATTTGGCCGCCGTTGCCCGCCCAGCCGCCGATCAGCAAGGCCGAACGCGAACACATCCTCGGCTTCGACCCCGAGACCGGAGTCTGAGTCCCCCCGCGGTGCATGTCTTATCCGGGGTGGTCGTCTTCGTCTGACCGGAGCAGTTTCTCGGGGTGGTGGTACAAGTTGATCCTGCTTTGTCCTCGGTCGAGCTGCGGTGGGGGTAGCCATTGGGTTCGG
>CAYPTG010000044.1:0-11279 GCA_964413455.1 uncultured Mycobacterium sp.
GTGCCGCCGGGTCCGGGTTGGCCACCTGTACCAGTGATGCCCCGGCTGCCAGCACGCATACCAGGTTGTCGACGAGTTCCTGCGGTGTGCACCAGGGCCGGTCGGACATCACCCGGTCGCCGGCGGCCAGGCTCTGTTGCGCGGCAGCGAGCCGGGCGGCGGCCAGCACCTCATCGACGGATCGGCCGTCCAGCGCCGGCCCGGGTGTGCTCTCCGGTATGACTCTGTCGCCGTGCACCCGCACGGCCGTCGCATAGTCGGTGACCCCGATCGGCAGATCCGGCACCGGCGCACCGAACGGGTCCAGCGACAGCACCGCCACCTCGCCGGGCTGACCGCCAGCGACCGCGGCGTCCGCTTCATCCAGCCGGTCGGCCGTACAGAGCGCAATATCGGCGCCCGGCCGAGGATCGAGCACCACCTGCGCGCCGATCCACCACACCCCCAACAGCACCGCGGCGGTCTGCCAGTGCGCCGGCAGCAGCACCGCCACCCTGCTGCCCGGCCCGGCCCCAAGCTCGTCGCGCAGCAGATTGGCGGTCTTGGCGGCCCAGTTCGCCAGCGTCACGGTGGACAGTTCGATCCGCTCACCGGTGGCGTCGTCGTAATAGGTGATCCTTGGCCCCATCCGGTCGCCCGCGGCGTCAGAGGACAGCAGCGGATCGAGCAGCGCGCCGGTCAGCGTCATCAATTAACGCACTTGGGGTCATTGGACCCCGCGGTGATCACCGGCGACGGTGGTGGCACCTGCTCGCCGGCGTCGGCGGGTGCGGCCGCCTTGTCCACCATCTCGCCGGTGGGCAGCGTGCCGTCCAGCCCGGAGCCCGGTCCCCGGTAGCCGTTGGCCAGCACCACCCGCACCGTCCCGGGCGGGATCGACGGGTCGGCCTTGACCGGCAGCCCGCCGAGTTCCCTGGCGACCTCACCGGCGCCGAGGTCATCCTCGGTGGCGGCCAGCACCTGGGTCTCGCTTACCTTGGCCTGGTCGTTGTTGCCCACCGTTCCGCCGCTGAACCCGGCGGCGGTCAGCCGGTCGGACACCGCGCCGGCCAGGCCGTTGATGTTGGTGTCGTTGGCGACGTCGACGGTGGTCTGCTCCCGCGAGTAGGTGATCTTGGCGGTCTTGCCCTGATCTTGGTCGTGCAGCAGGCTGGCAACCCAGTCACGCACCTGGGTGGGATCGACCCGCACCACCGACTGCATACCGTCGTCGCTCCAGCCGTCCTCGGCGAGCACCGGGATGGTGGCGAAGGCGACATTGCCGGCGGCCAGCTTCTGCAGCTGCTGCAGGAAATCCATCACATCCCAGCCCGAGGAGATCACCACCGAACGCTGGATGGCGTTCTCCAACCGATTCAGCGTGCCCGGGCTGCTCAGCGTCCTACCGGAGATCACCTGATGGGCCAGCGAAGCCATCACCACCTGCTGGCGCACCACCCGGTCCAAGTCGCCGCGCGGCAGGTCATGGCGCTGACGCACGAAGCTCAGCGCCTGCGGCCCGGACAACCGTTGCCAGCCGGCCGGGAAGTCCGCACCCGAAAGCGGTTCGGACACTGCCTGATTCAGGCACACCTCGACCCCGCCGAGTGCGTCGGTGATCAGCGAGAAGCCGAGCAGCCCGATCTCGGCGTAGTGGTCCACCGTCACCCCGGTGAGATCGGCGACGGTCTTGATCAACGCGTTGCGTCCGGCCTCCACGGCCTGCGGCTCGGCCTGAGCCGGGTCCATCCCCTGACCTTCGACGAGCTCCTTCATCCGGTCCAGCTTCACCTGGCCGTAGACCCCGTTGATCTTGGTCTTGTCCAGATCCGGCGCCTCGACATAGGAGTCCCGCGGGATGGAGATGGCGCTGGCCGAGCGGCCGTTGTTCGGGATGCGCACCAGGATGATGGTGTCGGTGTTGGTGGCGGTGGCGGTTTCGTCACCGGCGTGCAGCTGGGCCAGTTCCTCCGGCGGCAGCGGGTTGCCGTGCGCGTCGGTGCGGCTGTCCATGCCGACCAGCAGGATGTCGGTGGCGCCGTCATCGCCGTGCCCGCCCAGCATCGCGGTGGTGAAGTGGAAGATCCCGCTCTCGAAGGAGCGCACCGACCCCCAGGCCACCCCGGTGCCGAGCAGGATCGTCACCGCGAGCAGCGCAAGCACGGTCCGGGCCACCGGTCGAGCGCGTGTCACAACCGTCACTTCCGTCTCATCTGGCACTAGCTCAGGTTACTGGTGACCCGGGCTCATCCGCGGTAGCCGGAACCGGCGTGCCAGACTCATTCCCGTGTCGCAGAGGATGGTGATCACCGGTGCGGGAGGCCAGGTCGGGCGATTTTTGGCCGCCGAAGCCGCCCGTCGCGGGTACCGGATCACCGCGCTGACCCGCACCGATCTCGACATCACCGACGTCGCCGCCGTGCGGCGCCAGATCGGCGGCGCTGATGTGGTGGTCAACTGCGCGGCATTCACCAACGTCGACGCCGCCGAGTCGCAGCCGAAGGCCGCCCACGTCGTCAATGCGGTCGGACCGGCCAACCTGGCCCGTGTCTGCGCCCGGGCCGGCGCTCGGCTGGTGCATATCTCCACCGACTACGTGTTCGACGGCCAGCAGGCCCGGCCCTACGACATCACCGACGCCACCGGCCCGCTCAGCGTCTACGGACGCACCAAGCTCGACGGGGAGCTGGCGGTGCACGCCGAACTGCCCGGCGCCCACGTCGTCCGCACGTCCTGGGTATACACCGGCGATACCGGTTTGGGTTCCGACTTCGTCGCGGCCATGCGCACCCTGGCCGGCACCGACCGCACCGTCGAGATGGTCGCCGATCAGACCGGCTCGCCCACCTACGCCAAAGACCTGGTCGAGGTTCTGCTGGAGGTCGCCTCCGGAGGTATCGACGCGCCGATCCTGCACGCCGCCAACGCCGGTGCGGCCAGCCGCTTCGAGCAGGCTCGCGCGGTGTTCGCCGCGTGCGGCGCCGATCCGGAGCGGGTCCACCCGGTCAGTACCGCCGAGGTTGCCCGCCCGGCACGCCGCCCGGTGTTCTCCGCGCTGTCCATGGACGGATCGGTGCGGGCCGGTCTGACCGCGCTGCGGGGGTGGCGCGAGGCGCTGATGGCCGCGCTTGCGGACCCGGTCGAGCGCCCACCGATACCCTCAACGCTGTGAGCGACGAACCGGGGCTGACCGTCGTCACAGTGTCTTATTCGTCCGGTACTCACCTCGACCGGTTCCTCTCCTCGTTGACGGTGGCCACCGACCGGCCGGTGCAGGTGGTGATCGCCGACAACGGGTCCACCGACGGCTCGCCGGAGGAGGCGCTGGCCCGCTATCCGGGCACCCGACTGCTGCGCACCGGCGGCAACCTGGGATACGGCACCGCGGTCAACCGGGCGATGGCGACTGTGCCGCCCGACGAGGAGTTCGTCCTGGTGGCCAACCCTGATGTGGTCTGGGGGCCGGGCAGCATCGACGCTCTACTGGGCGCCGTGCGGCGATGGCCGCAGGCGGCCACCCTGGGGCCGCTGATCCGCGACCCGGACGGCGCGATATACCCGTCGGCCCGGCACCTGCCCAGCCTGGTCCGTGGCGGCATGCATGCGGTGGTCGGCTTCGCCTGGAAGTCCAACCCGTGGACCAAGGCTTACCGGCAGGAGCGTGTCGAGCCCAGCGAGCGGCCGGTCGGCTGGCTGTCGGGTTCTTGTCTGCTGGTGCGCCGCAAGGCATTCGACGCCGTCGGGGGGTTCGACGAGCGGTATTTCATGTACATGGAAGACGTCGACCTCGGCGACCGGCTGGGCCGGGCCGGTTGGCTCAACGTCTACGTGCCGGGCGCGGAGATCCTGCACGACAAAGGGCATTCGACCGGCCGGGAACCGGCCCGCAACTTGCGTGCCCACCATGACAGCACTTACATCTATCTCTGCGACCGTCACCCGCGGTGGTGGCAGTCGCCGTTGAGGTGGACGATAAGGGGCGCCTTGCGAGTGCGGGCGCGCGCAGCCGTGCGGAAATCCCGCCGGGAGCTGGTGAGAGGGGCACGATGACTAACGGGACGACCAACGCGACGGATGATGCGATCGACTTCTCCAAGGTCGATGCCGTCATCCTGGTCGGCGGAAAGGGCACCCGGCTACGTCCGCTCACCCTGACCGCGCCCAAGCCGATGCTGCCCACCGCCGGGCTGCCGTTTTTGACCCATCTGCTGTCCCGGATCGCCGCGACCGGGATCGAGCATGTGGTGTTGGGCACCTCGTACAAGGCCGAAACCTTCGAGGCCGAGTTCGGCGACGGCTCGGCACTGGGCCTGCAGATCGATTACGTCGTCGAGGAGCAGCCGCTGGGCACCGGCGGTGGTATCGCCAACGTCGCCCCCAAACTGCGCAACGACACGGTGATGGTGCTCAACGGCGACGTGCTCTCCGGGGCCGATCTGGGCGCGATGCTCACCTCGCACCAACAGGCCAACGCAGACCTGACCCTGCACCTGGTCCGGGTCGCCGACCCGCGAGCCTACGGGTCGGTGCCCACCGACGCCGACGGAAATGTGTTGGCGTTCCTGGAAAAAACCGAGGACCCGCCGACCGACCAGATCAACGCCGGCACCTACATCTTCAAACGCAACGTCATCGACGCCATCCCGCTGGGCCGGGAAGTATCGGTGGAACGCGAAGTGTTCCCGGCGCTGCTGTCCGCCGGCGCCAAGGTGCGCGGCTACGTCGACCTGTCCTACTGGCGGGACATGGGCACCCCGGAGGACTTCGTCCGCGGCTCGGCCGACCTGGTCCGCGGCATCGCCCCATCCCCGGCGCTAAGCGGACAGCGCGGCGACAGCCTGGTGCACGACGGCGCATCGGTGGCCCCCGGCGCCTGGCTGTACGGCGGCACCGTGGTCGGTCGCGGCGCGGAGATCGGGGCCGGGGTCCGCCTGGACAGTGCGGTGGTCTTCGACGGCGCCCGGATCGAGCCCGGCGCGGTGGTCGAGCGTTCCATCATCGGCTACGGCGCCCGGGTCGGGCCGCGGGCGCTGATCCGGGACGGGATCATCGGCGACGGTGCCGACGTCGGTGCGCGCTGCGAACTGCTGCACGGCACCCGGATATGGCCCGGGGTGCTCATCCCGGACTGCGGTATCCGGCACTCCAGCGACGTCTAACTAATTCAGAGTCGCGGCGGCTAACTAAGAGGTCGCGCGACCGCGACCAATCGGCGCAGCCCGGCGTCGGCATCCGGTGGCAGCGCATCGACCGGCCACCACCGCAGATCCAGTGACTCATCGCTGATGACGGGCTCAGCACCTGCCGGAGCCCGCACGACGAACTGCAGGTCCAGATGCCGGGTGGGCACCCCCAGCGAGCAGGTCACCGGGTGCACGTGGATGGCGGCCAGCACCGGGTCGATGCGCAGGCCGTCGACGCCGGACTCCTCGGTGGCCTCACGCAGCGCGGCGGCCACGATCCCGGTATCGGTGTCCTCGCAATGCCCGCCCAGCTGCACCCACCGTCCGAACCGCGGGTGCAAGGTGAGCAGCACGCGCTCGCCGGCGTCATCGAGCACCAGTGCCGAGGCGGTGATGTGCCCCGGTTCGCAGGCCCGCCGGCAGCTGTCCGGGCGGGCGGCCAGGAACGCCAGGACGGCATGGCGCAGCGCGTCCTGGCCGTCATCGGGTGGCTGCCAGCCGGCCAGCAGCGCAATCGCCGACGCCCGCACCGGATCGGTGATATCGCTCATCGGTGCACCAATCGATCGTCGACCGGTGCCGGCGTACGCGGCGCCGGAGGCTGCTCCGGGTAGCCGATTGCTATCGCCCCCAAGGGTTCCCAGTCCTGCGGCAACTCCAGTACCGCACGCACGGTCCGCGGCGCGAAGATCGTCGACCCGATCCAACAGCTGCCCACACCGCGCACGGCCAGCGCGACCAGCAGAGCCTGCACCGCGGCACCGACGGCGACGGTGAACATGGTGTGCTCGGCGGTGCTGCGCACCGAGTCGGGGTAGTGGTGCGCCCCGTCGGGCACCAGGAACGGAATCAGAACTTCCGGTGCGTCGTAAAGGATTTGACCGCGAGTCACCCGGCGCTCGATGGCGTCGGCGGGGATCCCGTCGGCGGCCAGGTCGGCGCGCCAGTCCGCGCGCATCGCATCCAGCAACGCGGCACGCCGGTCACGGTCGGCCAGCCGGACGAACCGGGCCGGGCGGGTGTGATGCGGAGCCGGGGCGGTCAACGCCTCGGCCACCGCTTCTTCGATCACCGCGGGTTGTACCGGCTGGTCGGCGAACCGGCGCACCGAACGGCGCAGCAGTTGAGCCTGGCGGCGGCCGAGTTCGATCGACTCGGCGGTGCCGAGCCAGAACAGGTCGTCGGTCCCGCCGCGCAGCAGCCGGGCGGCGGTGGAACCGTCATCGCGCACGGTCAGCCCGCGCACCACCGCGACCGGCACCGCGGTCAGCTTGCCTTTGACCAGATCGGCGGCCGCGGCGATCTCGTCGGCCACCGCGACCTCAGTGACCAGCAATTCGTTGCCGTGCCGATCGGTGGCTCCGGCATAGCTGTGTAGCACCGGCAAGCCGGCCGACCCGATGGCGGCGTCGATCTGCCCGGTGCGCCAGGCCCGGCCCATGGTGTCGGTGACGATGACAGCGACGTCCACTCCTGATCGCTGCCGCAGCGCGGTGCGCAGGGCCGCCGCGCTGGCATCGGGATTCTCCGGCAGCAGCGCCAATTCGCCGGTGTCCACATTGGATCCGTCCACCCCGGCGGCGGCCTGCACCAGGCCGTACCGGTTCTCGGTGATCAAGGTGCGGCCCTTGCGCGCTAGCACGCGCACTGCCTCGTCTTGAACCAGCTTGCGTCGCAGTGCATCTCGTTGTTCAGGGTCGGCCGGTGCCGGCACGATGCGGCCCTCGCACTTGGACACCGCCTTGCTGGTGACGACCACCACGTCGCCGTCGCGCAGCCACGGTGCGGCATCGGCGATGGCGGAGGCCAGGTCGTCACCGGGCCGGAATTCCGGAAGCCCGGGGACCGGCAGGATTTCGACGGCCGCGGCCGTCCCGTGCTCGACGGTCACGCCCGTATCCCGGCCAGGGTCAGTCCGGCCCGGACCATCTCGGCGGTGGCATCTGGGTCGGTCATCAGCAGTGGAACCGCCGCCACTGTCACGCCAGGAACCGCGGCGCCGCCGGTGTCTTCGGGGTCTTCGGTCTCGTGGACCAGCCAGTAGTCCAGCAGGCCGGTGGCGCTGCGGGCGCCGTAGTGCCGGCCGACGGCGGCCGAACTGGTCGGCACGTCGATAACCGAAAGGCACTCGTCGGCCATGCCGCGCAACGGTTTTCCGTCGATAATCGGTGAGTATCCGATCACCGGGGCGGTAGTGGAGCGCAGCGCTCCGCGGATGCCGCCGATGGCCAGGATGGCGCCGATGCTGACCACCGGATTGGACGGCGCCAGCATGACGACGTCGGCGCCGGCGATCGCGTCGAGGACTTCCGGGCCGGCGGTGGCGGTTTCCGATCCGATGAAAGCGAAACTGTGCGTGGGGATTTGGGCGCGGTAGCGCACCCACCACTCCTGGAAGTGGATGGCTTTGCGGTCGCCGGTGTCCGGATCGGTGACCACGACATGCGTTTCGCACCGGTCGTCGCTGGCCGGCAGCAGCCTCGCACCAGGGGACCATCGATGGCACAGCGCCTCGGTCACCTGGGATAGCGGGTAGCCGGTCCGCAGCATCTGGCTGCGCACCAGGTGGGTGGCCAGGTCGCGATCGCCGAGCCCGAACCAGTCCGGCTGTACCCCGTAGGCGGCGAGTTCGGCTTTGGCATTCCATGTTTCGTCGCGGTGGCCCCATCCGCGTTCCGGGTCGATACCCCCGCCCAGGGTGTACATGCAGGTGTCCAGATCCGGACAGATGCGCACGCCGTGCATCCATGCGTCGTCGCCGACGTTGACCACCGCGGTGAGCTGGTGCTTGTTGCCTGTGGGCTGGTTCCCGGAATCGTTTGCGCCATGCGGTAACTCGCCGCCGAACTGGCCCAGGCCCAGGAGTCGTTGCACGCCGAGCAGGAATCGGGCGCCACCGACACCGCCGACGAGAACGGTGATCTTCACATCGAGGGAGACTAGTCGTGTCGACGATGCCGGCGCGGTAGCGCCGGAGGAGGAGCGAGACAGTAGGGCTAGCGTCCGGTTGTAGCTAATTGGCCACGTGTCGCGGTCACGGTGACGTAACTCGCTAGACACGCCGAAGTGTCGACACGCCGGTTGTTACGCGACAGTGGTATGGAATTCCGGTCTTTCGCTTGACCCGAGCATCCCGGCAATGTCTAATCACAGCAGTGTCATTTCCCGGTCAACCTGCCGATTCTGGTGTCGCAGACCGTGATTCGACCAAATGTTCGAATGTTCTCGGTAAGACGATCTGAATACGACACCGATTCTGATGAGGAGGCGGATATGACCCACGAGCATTTCCTCGGTGCGCTGGGAGCGCCGCAAACAGCAATCCCGTCGGTGAGCCCGGCCGCCACGGCCCGCGCCCACCTGATGTTGGTTCCCGAACCCGTGGAGCAGCTGGCGCTGACCCCGGAGGACGAGCTCTGGCAGGAGAAGGCGCTGTGCGCGCAGACCGACCCGGAAGCGTTCTTTCCGGAAAAGGGCGGCTCCACCAGGGAAGCCAAGCGCATCTGCCAGGGCTGCGAGGTGCGTGACGCCTGCCTGGAATACGCCCTGGCCAACGACGAGCGATTCGGCATCTGGGGTGGGCTTTCCGAGCGGGAGCGCCGGCGTCTCAAGCGCGGCATCATCTGATCGCGCCTGCTTGCGCCGTCCCAGGCCGGTGACGACTGATCAGAATTCAGTCGTCCTCGTCCATCAAGTCGGGATCAACGACAGAAGGCTCGACTCCGAGATAGGTCGCCACCTGAGCCACCAGGATCTCGTGCAGTAGATCGGTCAAGTCGTCGGAATCCTTCGCGCGCCGCTCAATCGGCTTGCGGAACAACACAATTCGGGCCCGCGTGGCGTTACCGCGGACATCCACCCCGGCCGGGATCAGCCGGGCCAGAGCAATCGGTCCATCGGCCACTATCTCGGGGGGCCACTGCACATTGTCGGGATCTCTCGGCGCGATTCGCGGGATCTCATCGACGGCGACATCCAGCTCGGCCAGCCGCTTGTGCCAGCTCCGTTCAATCGGCTCGTAGGCCTCCAGCACCGCCATATCGAACCGTTCGGCGCGACTGCGCCATCCCGGTGCGGTGGGCGGCAGCAGCGGGCCGCGCATCTCCCGGCCCCGCCGTGAGCCGCTGCCGGGCCCACCGCCGCGCCGGGAACTGCGGGGATCGGCCATGAGCGCAGATCGTAACGGTTGTACATCGGCAGCCCGGGCGCTGCGCGTGTCCGGCGTCACTGGTCAGTGCGCCGCGATAGCCTCTGCGGCGTGAATGTTCCCCGTCGCTGCAGCCGGCCCGGGTGCGCGCATTACGCGGTGGCAACGCTGACCTACGTCTACGCCGACTCCACCGCCGTCGTCGGGCCGCTGGCGACCGTCCGGGAGCCGCACTCGTGGGATCTGTGCCTGAGCCACGCCAGCCGGATCACCGCTCCGCGCGGATGGGAGCTGGTACGCCATGCCGGGCCGTTGCCGGACAGCCCCGATGAGGACGATCTGGTGGCGCTGGCCGAGGCCGTTCGCGAGGGCAGGCTGCCCGGCGGTGCGCCGTTGCCCGGTTTCGCCGACCAGTCCGGTGCGGCACACGCGACAGTGCGTACCGGGGTCAGCTCGACCGGGCCGCAACCCGGCAATGGTCGGCGGCGCGGGCATCTGCGGGTGCTGCCCGACCCCACCGACTGAGCTCGGTCCTATTTGTCTCGCTCCTCCTCCGGCGCGCTGTGGCGCCGGCATCGTCGGCTCGACGCCCGCTAGGTTTGATTGCCGGGCTCCTCAGCGGCTCGCTGTGCTGCGCCGCATCGTCGTCCGGCTAGGCTGGCGGCCAACAAAAGCCCCCTGCCCGAGGAGATCCCCAATGCCCCGGTCCGCCGCCGACGTGCGTCGCGTGATCAAGGCCTACGACGTGCGTGGTCTGGTCGGTACCGAGATCGACGAGGCGTTCGTCGGCGAGGTGGGTGCGGCGTTCGCCCGGCTGATGCGCGCCGAGGGCGCCCAAGGCAGTGACCGGGTGGTGATCGGCTACGACATGCGAGAGAGCTCGCCGGTGCTGGCCGCCGCCTTCGCCGAAGGGGTGACCTCACAAGGCCTCGACGTGGTGCGCATCGGGTTGGCCTCCACCGACCAGCTGTACTTCGCTTCGGGTCTGCTGGAATGCCCGGGCGCGATGTTCACCGCCAGTCACAACCCGGCCGCCTACAACGGCATCAAACTCTGCCGGGCCGGCGCCAAACCGGTCGGCGAAGACACCGGGCTCGCCGTCATCCGCGACGAACTGATCAACGGCGCACCGGCCGACGACACGCCGAGCGCCACCCCGGGCAGCATCCGCGATCAAGATGTGCTCGACGACTACGGGGTGTTCCTGCGCTCGCTGGTCGACGTCAGCGCGCTGCGCCCGCTGCGGGTAGCCGTCGACGCCGGCAACGGCATGGCCGGGCACACCGCCCCGGCGGTGCTGGGTGCCATCCCCGGGCTGACCCTGCTGCCGCTGTACTTCGAACTCGACGGGTCGTTCCCCAACCACGAGGCCAACCCGCTGGAGCCGGCCAACCTGCTGGATTTGCAGGACTACGTGCGGCGCAGCGGCGCCGACATCGGGCTGGCGTTCGACGGCGACGCCGACCGGTGCTTCGTGGTCGACGAACTCGGTGAGCCGGTGTCGCCGTCGGCGGTCACCGCACTGGTCGCCGACCGGGAGCTGACCCGGGAACCGGGCGCCTCGGTGATCCACAACCTGATCACCTCTCGGGTGGTTCCGGAGGTGATCGCCGAGCGCGGCGGCACCGCTGTGCGTTCCCGGGTCGGGCACTCCTACATCAAGGCGCTGATGGCCGACACCGGAGCCATCTTCGGCGGCGAGCACTCCGCGCACTACTACTTCCGCGACTTCTGGGGGGCGGACTCCGGGATGCTCGCGGCGCTGCACGTGCTGGCCGCACTCGGCTCACAGCCTCGGCCGCTGTCGGAATTGATGAGCGACTACCAGCGCTACGCCGCCTCCGGTGAGATCAACTTCCGTGTCGACGACGCCCCTGCTTGCGTCGAGGCCGTCTTGGAATCCTTTGCCGCACGGACGGTTTCGACCGACCGCCTGGACGGCGTGACGGTGGAGTTGGACGACGGCGCCT
>CAYPTG010000045.1:0-11195 GCA_964413455.1 uncultured Mycobacterium sp.
TCGCCGAAGGCTTGCAGGCCCGCGGCGGTGCCGGTGCCGGCGATAAGCCGGATGCGGCCGCCGAGCCGCTGGCCGAGTGGGAGCAGGAGCTGCTGGCCAGCGCGGCCATCGACGCCGCGCCGGTTGAAGGTGTTCCGGCGGCCGGGCCTGTTTCTGACGAATCCACCACCATCACCGTCACGGAAGGCTGATATGGCTAGCTACACCGCCGCCGACGTCAAGCGGCTCCGCGAGCTCACCGGCTCCGGCATGATGGACTGCAAGAAGGCGCTGGCTGAAAGCGACGGCGACTTCGACAAGGCCGTCGAGGTGCTGCGCATCAAGGGCGCCAAGGACGTCGGCAAGCGCGCCGAGCGCGCCACCGCCGAGGGCCTGGTCGCCGCCAAGGGTGGTGCGCTGATCGAGCTCAACTCCGAGACCGACTTCGTGGCCAAGAACGCCGAATTCCAGAAGCTGGCCGACCAGATCGTCGACGCCGCGCTGGCCGCCAAGGCCACCGACGTGGACGCGCTCAAGGCCGCCAAGATCGGCGATCAGACCGTCGAAGACGCCATCGCGGCGCTGTCGGCCAAGATCGGCGAGAAGCTGGAGCTGCGCCGGGTGCAGTACTTCGACGGCAACGTCGAGACCTACCTGCACAAGCGGGCCGCCGACCTGCCGCCCGCGGTCGGTGTGCTGGTCGAGTTCGACGGCGGCAACCAGGACGCCGCGCACAGCGTCGCCCTGCAGATCGCCGCGCTCAAGGCCAAGTACCTCACCCGCGACGACGTGCCCGAGGACCTGGTCACCGCCGAGAAGCGAGTGGCCGAGGAGACCGCCAAAGCCGAAGGCAAGCCCGAGGCCGCGATGCCCAAGATCATTGAGGGCCGGGTCAACGGCTTCTTCAAGGACGTCGTGCTGCTGGAGCAGCCCTCGGTGGCCGACAACAAAAAGACGGTGAAGGCGCTGCTCGACGACGCCGGCGTCACGGTCACCCGGTTCGTCCGGTTCGAGGTCGGTCAGGCCTAACGGCCCGGACGGCCCGGTCTGGGGGCCAGCAGAACATGCGCATCAACGCCTTCGGCGACGACGCACTCGGTGCGCTGGACGCAGTCGGCATGGTCGATGCCATGCGCGCCGGGCAGGTGTCGGCGACCGAGTTGGTCGACGCCGCCATCGCCCGGGTAATCACGGTGAACCCGGCGCTGGGCGGGCTGGCGTACCCGAGCTTCGAGCGGGCCAGGGCGCGCGCGGCCCGACGTCCGGGCGGCTACTTCGACGGGGTACCGACGTTCGTCAAGGACAACGTCGACGTCGCCGGCATGCCGACGATGAACGGCACCGACGCCTGGACCCCCCGCCCGCAGCCCGATCACGGCGACTTCGCCCGGTTCTTCCTGTCCACCGGGCTGGTGCCGCTGGGCAAAACCCAGCTCTCCGAGTTCGGCTTCAGCGCGGCCGCCGAGCATCCCCGGCTCGGTCCGGTGCGCAACCCGTGGGACACCGGGTACACCGCCGGGGCGTCATCGTCGGGGTCGGGTGCCTTCGTGGCCGCCGGGGTGGTGCCGATCGCGCACGCTAACGACGGCGGTGGCTCGATCCGTATCCCGGCCGCCTGCAACGGCCTGGTCGGTCTTAAACCGTCTCGCGGGCGTCTGCCCCAGGACAAGCTCACCCGGCAGATGCCGGTCCGGCTGGTCGCCGACGGGGTGCTGACCCGGTCGGTGCGCGACACCGCCGCCTTCTACCGGGAGGCCGAACGGATCTGGCGCAACCGCTCGCTGACCCCGATCGGCACGGTCAGCGCTCCCGGACGTCAGCGGCTGCGGATCGCCGTGGTGACCCGCTCGGTGAACCGGGATGCCAGCCCGTCGATGCGCGACCGCACCCTGCAGACCGCCACCACACTGGACGGGTTGGGCCATCGGGTCGACTACCTGGACCACAACCCGGTGCCGGAATCCTTCGCCGAGGACTTCCTGATGTACTGGTCGTCGCTGGCGATGACGCTGGTGCGCACCGGGCGGCGGACCTTCGGCCCCACCTTCGACCGCACCCGGCTGGACAACCTCACCCTGGGGCTGGACCGGCACGCCACCCGCAATCTGCACCGGCTGCCGATGGCGATCACCCGGCTACGTCGGTTGCGCAAAATCACCGCCGCGCTCTACAACGACTACGACGTGCTGCTCACCCCCACCCTGGCCGAGGACACTCCACGCATCGGGCATTTCGATCCGAGCGCGGACTACCAGCAGATCATCGACCGGCTGATCGACTGGGTGGCGTTCACCCCGCTGCAGAACGCCACCGGTGAGCCGGCGATCTCACTTCCGGTGGCCCAATCGGCGACCGGGATGCCGGTCGGGATGATGTTCAGCGCGCCGCTCGGCATGGAACGGCGGCTGCTGGAACTGGCCTATGAACTCGAAGAAGCCATCGGCTGGCCGTCGGTCGAGTCGACGATGCCGGCGCAGTAGCGCCGGAGGAGGAGCGAGACAATCGGGACCGGTCGAGTCGACGATGCCGGCGCAGTAGCGCCGGAGGAGGAGCGAGACAAAACAAACCGGCTAGGCCGGTTTATCAGGTCAGGCCGGGTGCACGTGCTGCGCCGCGATCCGGTCCAGCACCCCGTAATAGTGATCCAGCAGATCGTCGGGGACGGTGGCCCGCACCATCGACCGCCAGGTGCGAGCCAACCGGGTGTACGAGCTGTCGCCGATGGCCGAGGACAGCAGATGGCAGCCCAGTAGGCCCACGCAGATGGTCTCGGCGGCCTCGCCGGCATCGACGCCCTCGCGCAGCCCCACCGCTTCGAGTGCTTTGCTCAGCGAGCCGATGAAACGCTCGGTCCATTCCCGGTAGATCCGCGAGGACACACTGCTGACCTGACCCAGCGCCTGGAGCAACTGGTTGCCGATTCGGGCGGTCTTATCGGTCTCCAGTGTCTCGGCGGCGGTAAAGGTTCCGACGATGATGCGTTCCAGCGCCGGCGCCGAGGGGTTGGTGTGCTCGTGGATGGAGTCCCTGATCCGCCGGCGGTACTCGCCGATGATCGCCGCGGCCACCGCCTCTTTGGAGTCGAAGTGGTAGTAGAAGGCGCCCTTGCTGACGCTGGCCCGTTGCAGCACGTCGGCCAGGCCGGTTTCGCCGTAGCCCAACTCGTCAAACAGTTCGACTGCTGAATCGATGATGCGCCGGCGCGTTGCTTCGGCTCTGGCCTGCAATACCACTGTGATCACGCCTTCTCGGCTGGCCGCCGCCCGGTTAATTCTTCGTAACTTCAGTCTAAAACGGATTTGGGCGCTGCGTCTGGAATCGGGTGGATGGGTTCAGAAGCGATGTGGTCGCGGTGAGCCGGTCACACCCATGAGGCAGGATGATGATGCCGCAGGAGCGGACCAGCGCTTCTGACGGCATTTCTGTGCAGGGGAGAGCTGTGCAGTGCAGAGCTTGAGAGGTGGCGATGGGCGAGCAGGTGAGCGCTAACGGAGACGGGTCTGTGGTGCTGCGGCCCAAGTACTCGCGGGTACTGCTCAAGCTCGGCGGGGAGATGTTCGGCGGCGGCGCGGTCGGCCTGGACCCCGACGTCGTCGCGCAGGTCGCCCGTCAGATCGCCGAAGTGGTGCGCAGCGGCGTCCAGGTGGCGGTGGTGATCGGCGGCGGCAACTTTTTCCGGGGCGCCCAGTTGCAGCAGCGCGGCATGGAGCGGACCCGCTCGGATTACATGGGCATGCTCGGCACCGTGATGAATAGCCTTGCGCTGCAAGACTTCCTAGAGAAAGAAGGCATCGTCACCCGGGTTCAGACTGCGATCGCGATGGGTCAGGTCGCCGAGCCATACATCCCGCTGCGGGCGAGGCGGCATCTGGAGAAGGGGCGGGTGGTGATTTTCGGCGCCGGCATGGGTCTGCCGTACTTTTCGACCGATACCACCGCCGCCCAGCGCGCACTGGAGATCGGCGCCGAGGTGGTGCTGATGGCCAAAGCCGTCGACGGCGTATTCACCGACGATCCCCGGGAGAACCCGGACGCCGAATTGCTCACCGAGATCACCCACCGTGAGGTCATCGACCGGGAGTTGCGGGTGGCCGACGCCACCGCGTTCAGCCTCTGTATGGATAACGGAATGCCGATCCTGGTCTTCAACTTGCTGACAAGTGGCAATATTGCCCGGGCGGTATCCGGTGACAAGATCGGAACGCTGGTCACCACCGCCCTACCGCACTAGAAGAGGAGCCGGATGATCGACGAAGCTCTCTTCGACGCCGAAGAGAAGATGGAGAAGGCCGTCGGGGTGGCTCGCGACGACCTGTCATCCATCCGCACCGGTCGGGCCAACCCGGGAATGTTCGCCCGGGTGGTGGTCGACTACTACGGCACCCCGACCCCGATCACCCAGATGTCGAGCATCAACGTCCCGGAGGCCCGCATGGTGGTGATCAAGCCCTACGAGGCCGGGCAGCTCAAGCAGATCGAGGACGCCATCCGCAATTCCGATCTGGGGGTCAACCCCACCAACGACGGCACCATCATCCGGGTGGCCATCCCGGCGCTCACCGAGGAGCGCCGCCGTGAACTGGTCAAGCAGGCCAAGTCCAAGGGCGAGGACGCCAAGGTATCGGTGCGTAACGTCCGGCGCCGGGCGATGGAGGAGCTGCACCGGATCAAGAAAGACGGTGAGGCCGGTGAGGACGACGTGAGCCGGGCGGAAAAGGACCTCGACAAGGCCACCTCGCAGTACGTCACGCAGATCGACGAACTGGTCAAGCACAAAGAAGGCGAGTTGCTGGAGGTCTGAGGACATCCAGCAGAGATCACTATGGCAGGCACCGAAGCCGGAGCCCCGGCGAAGACCTCGAAAGCAGGACGTGACCTGCCCGCCGCCATCGCTGTCGGGATCGTGCTCGGCGCGCTGGCGATCGGCAGCCTATTGTTCGCGCCGAAGTTGTGGATCCCGCTGCTGGCCGGCGCGATCGCGATGGCCACCCATGAGGTGATCCGCCGACTTCGGGAACACGGATACACCTTGCCGGTCGTGCCGCTGTTGCTCGGTGGTCAGGCGATGATCTGGCTCGCCTGGCCGTGGGGGGTCGCGGGGACGCTGGGCGCCTACGGCGCCACGATCGTGGTCGCGATGGTGTGGCGGCTGCTCGGTCAGGGGCTGCGCGAGCAGCCGGTCAACTACCTGCGTGACATCTCGGCCACCGTTTTACTGGCCACCTGGGTGCCGTTGTTCGCCAGTTTCACCGCATTGCTGATCCAGCAGGACAACGGCGGTGCGCGGGTATTCACCGTGATCGCCACCGTGGTCTTCGCCGATATCGGCGGCTACACCGCAGGTGTGCTCCTGGGCAAGCATCCGATGGCTCCGGCGATCAGCCCGAAGAAATCCTGGGAGGGGCTGAGCGGCTCGCTGCTGTTCGGTATCACGGCGGCCGTTCTGTCCGTGGCGTTCCTGCTGCACGGGCGCGCCTGGGTAGGGGTGCCGCTCGGGTTCATGCTGGTGATTACCGGCGTACTTGGCGACCTGGTCGAGTCCCAGGTAAAGCGAGATCTGGGTATCAAGGACATGGGGACGCTGCTGCCGGGCCACGGCGGGATCATGGACCGCATCGACGCGATGGTGCCGGCCGCGGTGGTCGGCTGGATCGTGCTGACGCTGCTGGCCTGAACTGGAGATACTGGACGGGTGAAGCAGGAGCTGGTCTTCGAGGCGCCTCGTCGGGGTCTGCCGGCCCGGCATTTCGCCGACCTCGACGCCGACGGCCGGTCTGCGGCGATCACTGAACTGGGGCTGCCGGGTTTTCGGGCCAAGCAGTTGGCCGCCCAGTACTACGGACGGCTGCTCGCCGACCCGGAGCAGATGACCGATCTGCCCGCGGCGGTGCGCGAGACGGTGGCCGGTGCGCTGTTCCCGCCGCTGCTGTCGGTGGTCCGCGAGGTACAGTGCGACGCCGGCGACACCCGAAAGACGTTGTGGCGCGGGCACGATGGCGCCACCTTCGAGTCGGTGCTGATGCGCTACCCGGACCGCAACACGGTCTGCATCTCCTCCCAAGCCGGCTGCGGGATGGCCTGCCCGTTCTGCGCCACCGGGCAGGGCGGGCTGACCCGCAACCTGAGCACCGCCGAGATCGTCGAACAGGTCCGGGCGGCCGCTGTGGCGGTGCGCGATGATTTCGGCGGCCGGTTGTCCAATGTGGTGTTCATGGGGATGGGGGAGCCGCTGGCCAACTACGCCCGGGTGGTGGCCGCGGTGCGGCGGATCACCGCCGCGCCGCCGGACGGGTTCGGGATCTCGGCGCGCTCGGTGACGGTGTCGACGGTCGGCCTGGCGCCGGCCATCCGCAAGCTGGCCGACGAACGGCTTGGGGTGACCCTGGCGCTATCCCTGCACGCCCCCGACGACGAGCTGCGCGACACCTTGGTGCCGGTGAACAACCGGTGGAAGGTCAGTGAGGTGCTCGACGCCGCCCGGTACTACGCAGATGTGACCGGGCGGCGGGTTTCCATCGAATACGCGCTGATCCGGGACGTCAACGACCAGGGCTGGCGAGCCGATCTGCTGGGGTCGCTGCTGCACCGTGCGCTGGGCCCGCTGGCGCACGTGAACCTGATTCCGCTCAACCCCACCCCGGGCAGCAAGTGGGACGCTAGTCCCAAACCGGTGGAGCGGGAGTTCGTGCGACGGGTGCGGGCCAAGGGGGTGTCCTGCACGGTGCGCGACACCCGCGGGCGGGAGATTGCAGCCGCGTGCGGCCAGCTGGCCGCTGAAGGCGGGTAGCTGGAGCGGACGCGAATCAGGCCGGGGCGTGCGGCCAGCTGGCCGCTGAAGGCGGGTAGCTCAGCGCAGCAAGCCGCGTCGGCGCATGACGATGTCGCGCACGATCACCACGGCCACGATCACAGCGCAGGCGATCAGGAATATGTCTTCGACGTGGCCGACATGGTTGCCGTGCAGCATGCCCAGCAGAAACAGAATGGCGAAGATGCCGAAGCCGTACCAGGTGCGGTGGTTGATCTTGCTCCAACCCCATGCCGCAGAAGGAACTTCGGCGGGATCGACGTCCGAATACCGTTCCACCTCGGTGCTGACCATCTCGGCTCCTGTCCACTCGTGACTGCCGCCATTCTGGCACATGGTGTGCCCGTTCTGGAGTGCTACGGCGTCGGCGGGGCGGAGGTGGCCTCGGTGCCGTCTCCGGCCTCCGGGGCGGTGCTGCCGTCGGTGCCGGGGGCACCCGAAGCCGGTGGCGGAGCCGCCGGAGCCGGCGGGAACAGCACGGTGTCGGTCAGGTAGACCATGGCGTTGGCTGTCTTGATGCCGCCGCAGACCACAACCGCGGTGTCGTTGACCTTCAGGCCGTCGGCTGTGCTGGTCACGTTCAGCGTCTGCCCTTGCCGAGTCTTGTGCTCCCCGATGACCGCGGTCGGGTCCAATTCGCCGGGAACCACCTGGTAGTTCAAGACGGCGGTCAGCTGGTCGGGATCGGTCTTGAGCTTCTCGATGATTGGTGGATCGACCTTGAGGAAGGCGTCATCGATGGGGGCGAAGACCGTGTACTGGCCTTTGTTGAGGGTGTCGGCCATGGTGACCTCGGGATTGAGCGTGCCGGTCAGCGCGCCTGCGATGGTGGTCAACACCGGGCTGTTGGACAACGCGGTGGCGACCGGGTCCCGAACCATACCCCCAATCGACCCGGGGCCGGCGGGCACCTGGACGACGTAGTTGGAACAGCCCTTCCCGACCACGCCCTCGGGCACCGTCACTTCCGGGGCGGGCGTGCTGGGTTCTGGTGCGGGAGCCGGCGGCGCGCCGGCGTCGGCGCTTGCGGAGCTTTGCGTGCTGGCGGTGTCGGTCTGGGTGCCGGCCGTCGAACAACCCGACGCCAACAGCCCCAGCAGAAAGGCCGCGGCCAGCGGCACACCGGCGGCGCCCGGGACGCTGCGGTCTCGGTGATGGACGGTCATTTCGGGTCTCCTTACCGGTGGCGATTCGGGGGTGACGGTCCGCTGACGGTCCTTAAGACGTCACTGGATGTCAGTGAAACCTGCCCGCCGCTGCACAATAGACGGGTGAGTTCCGCCGGCCGTCTGCGCGTACTGATTCTGGGCAGCACCGGGTCGATCGGCACCCCGGCGTTGCAGGTGATCGCCGCCAACCCGGAGCGCTTCGAGGTGGCCGGTCTAGCGGCTGGCGGCGGCAATCCGGAGCTGTTGGCCCGCCAGCGCGCCGAGACTGGTGTGCGGGCCGTCGCGGTGGCCGATCCGGCCGCCGCCGAACTGATCGGCGACGTCGGCTACACCGGCCCCGATGCCGTCACCCGGGTGGTTCAGGACACCGAGGCCGATGTGGTGCTCAACGCCTTGGTCGGCGCGCTGGGGCTGGAGCCGACGCTGGCGGCGCTGGCCAGCGGGGCCCGGCTGGCGCTGGCCAACAAGGAGTCGCTGGTGGCCGGCGGCCCATTGGTGCTCAAGGCTGCCAGCCCCGGCCAGATCATCCCGGTGGATTCCGAGCATTCGGCGCTGGCCCAGTGCCTGCGCTCCGGTGGCCCCGAGGAGGTGGCCAGGCTGGTACTCACCGCCTCCGGCGGCCCGTTCCGCGGCTGGTCGGCGGACCGGCTGGAGACGGTCACCCCCGAGCAGGCCGGAGCCCATCCGACCTGGGATATGGGGCCGATGAACACGCTGAACTCGGCGTCGCTGGTCAACAAGGGCCTGGAACTCATCGAGACGCATCTGCTCTTCGGTGTTCCCTACGAGCGAATCGACGTGGTGGTGCACCCGCAGTCCATCGTGCATTCGATGGTCACCTTCGCCGACGGCTCCACCATCGCCCAGGCCAGCCCGCCGGATATGAAACTGCCGATCTCGCTGGCGTTGGGCTGGCCGGATCGGGTGGCCGGATCGGCCCCCGCCTGCGACTTCTCCACCGCTTCGACCTGGGAGTTTGAGCCGGTCGACGACGACGTGTTCCCGGCGGTGCGGCTGGCCCGGCGAGCCGGCACGGCCGGTGGCTGTCTGCCCGCGGTGTACAACGCCGCCAACGAGGAGGCCGCCGCCGCCTTCCTGGCCGGGCGGATCGGGTTCGGGTCGATCGTTCGGACGATCGCCGGGGTCCTCGACGCTGCGGACCAGTGGGCCGCCGAACCGGCTACCGTGGAAGAGGTACTCGACGCCCAGCGATGGGCCCGGCAACGCGCCCGCGACGCCGTCGCCGCACAGGAGGTCTGTTCGTCCCGATGATGTTCGGTATCGGCATCGCGCTGTTTGCGCTCGCCATTCTGCTCTCCGTGGCATTGCACGAGTGCGGCCACATGTGGGTCGCCCGGGCCACCGGTATGAAGGTTCGTCGCTACTTCGTCGGGTTCGGGCCCACCCTGTGGTCCACCCGCCGGCCCAACAAGCTCGGCTCCACCGAATACGGCATCAAGGCCATCCCGCTGGGCGGCTTCTGCGATATCGCCGGCATGACCTCCGCCGAGGAGCTGCCGCCGGCCGACGAGCCGCACGCGATGTACAAGCAGAAGACCTGGAAGCGGGTCGCCGTGTTGTTCGCCGGCCCGGCGTTGAACTTCATCATCGGGCTGGTGTTGATCTACGGGATCGCGGTGACGTGGGGTCTGCCCAACCTGCATCAGCCGACCAACGCCATGGTCGGGGAAACCACCTGTGTCAAACCCGAAGTCAGCAAGGGTGAACTGGGCAGCTGCACCGGTTCCGGCCCGGCAGCGGCGGCCGGCCTGCAGGCCGGCGACGTCGTCGTCAAGGTCGGCGCGACCGACGTGGCGACCTTCGAGGAGATGGTCTCGGCGGTGCAGAAGTCCGCCGGGCCGACCCCGATCGTCGTGCAGCGCACCGTCGACGGTGCGACCAGCACCGTCAACACCGTCGTCGACGTCACCACCACCCAGCGCTGGGTTCCCGGGGCCGACGGCGCGCCGGCCACCGGGCCCTCGGACGTCGGCGCCATCGGCATCATCGCCGCGCAATTCGGCCCGACGCACTACAACGCGCTGTCGGCGGTCCCGGCGACCTTCGCCTTCACCGGTGATCTTGCGGTGGAAATCGGCAAGTCGCTGGCCGCCATCCCGACCAAGGTCGGTGCGCTGGTGCATGCCATCGGCGGCGGCGAACGCGATCCGGAGACCCCGATGAGCGTGGTCGGTGCGAGCATCATCGGCGGTGAGACCGTCGACCACGGGCTGTGGGTGGCGTTCTGGTTCTTCCTGGCCCAGCTGAACTTCGTACTGGGCGCCATCAACCTGGTGCCGCTGCTGCCGTTCGACGGCGGCCACATCGCGGTGGCCGTCTTCGAGAAGCTGCGCAACATGGTGCGGGCCGCCCGCGGCATGCTGCCGGCCGCCCCGGTGGACTACGGCAAGTTGATGCCGGCCACCTACGTCATCCTGTTGCTGGTGGTCGGCTACATGGCGCTGACGGTCACCGCCGACGTGGTGAACCCAATTCGGTTGTTCCAGTAGGAGGTTTTCCAAGATGTCGGTCAGTCTGGGCATGCCGTCGGCGGCAGAGGCCGCCCCCACGCTGGCGCCGCGGCGCAAGACTCGACAGATCAAGCTGCGCGATGTCGGGGTGGGCAGCGACTCGCCGGTGTCGGTGCAGTCGATGTGCACCACCAAGACCCACGACGTCAACTCCACGCTGCAACAGATCGCCGAACTGACCGCGTCGGGCTGCGACATCGTGCGGGTGGCCTGCCCGCGGCAGGAGGACGCCGACGCGCTAGCCGAGATCGCCCGCAAGAGCAAGATCCCGGTGATCGCCGATATCCACTTCCAGCCCAAGTACATTTTCTCGGCGATCGACGCCGGCTGCGCAGGAGTGCGGGTGAACCCCGGCAACATCAAGGAGTTCGACGGCCGGGTCGCCGAAGTGGCCAAAGCCGCTGGGGCAGCAGGCATCCCGATTCGGATCGGGGTCAACGCCGGCTCGCTGGACAAGCGGTTTCTGGAAAAGTACGGCAAGGCCACCCCGGAAGCGCTGGTCGAGTCCGCGATGTGGGAGGCCTCGCTGTTCGAGGAGCACGGTTTCGGCAACATCAAGATCAGCGTCAAGCACAACGATCCGGTGGTGATGGTTGCGGCGTATGAGATGTTGGCCGAAAAGTGTGACTACCCTTTGCATCTCGGCGTCACCGAGGCCGGCCCGGCGTTTGATGGCGCGCAGCAACAGCCAGGAGACAAAATTGCCGC
>CAYPTG010000046.1:0-2396 GCA_964413455.1 uncultured Mycobacterium sp.
GTGTCCCCCACGGGATGATGAACAGCACCGATTTCTCGGTGCGCAGGATGATGGCGACCTCGCTGACGATCCGGTCGCGGGGCACCACGATGTGTACGCCCTTGGAGGCCCGGACCCGGAACCGGCCGCGCTGCTTGGACAGCGCCTGGATCTCGTCGGTCCAGACGCCGGTGGCGTTGATGACGACGTGGCCGCGTACGTCGGTGACCGCGCCGGTCTCCGAGTCGCGCACCGTCACGCCGACCACCCGGTCGCCCTCGGTCAGCAGCGCGACCACCTGGGTGGAGGTGCGCACCACCGCGCCGTAGTGCGCCGCGGTGCGGGCCACGGTCATGGTGTGCCGGGCGTCATCGACGACGGTGTCGTAGTAGCGGATGCCGCCGACCAGCGAGTTGCGCTTGAGCCCGGGCGCCAGCCGCAGCGCACCCGACTTGGTCAGATGCCGTTGAGCCGGAACAGATTTCGCCCCGCCGAGCTGGTCGTACAGGAAAATGCCCGCGGCGATGTACGGCCGCTCCCAGGCCCGGTGGGTCAGCGGGAACAGGAACGGCAGCGGCTTGACCAGATGCGGCGCCAGCACCGACAGCGACAGCTCGCGCTCGTGCAGCGCCTCACGCACCAGGCCGAACTCCAGCTGCTCCAGGTAACGCAGCCCGCCGTGGAACATCTTCGAGCTGCGGCTCGACGTGCCGGAAGCGAAGTCGCGGGCCTCGACCAGCGCCACCCGCAGCCCGCGGGTGGCCGCGTCCAGCGCCGCGCCGGCACCCACCACCCCGCCGCCGATCACCACGACATCGAACTGCTCGCTGCCCAGCCGCTGCCATGCCTCGTCGCGCTCGGCGGGTCCGAGAAACGTCTTGCCGGTTCCGGGTTGCAGAATCGGGTCGCTCACTACTCACTCCTGAAGGGTTATCGTCGTCGAGCTATGCAATATTGCCCAACTCCTCCTCGGGACGCTAAGCGTCCCGCATCGTCGTCGGGCTAGTCGAGATCGTCGTGCGCCATCAGGCGACGGGCGGCTTCGACGATAGACCCCGAAAGCGACGGGTACACCGAAAGCGTCGAAGCCAGATCGGTCACCGAGATGCGGTTCTGCACCGCCAGAGCGATCGGCAGGATCAGCTCGGAGGCGATCGGCGCCACCACCACACCGCCGATCACCACACCGGTTGCGGGCCGGCAGAAAATCTTGACGAAACCCCGGCGCAGCAGCGACATCTTCGCCCGGGGGTTGGTGGTCAGCGGCAGGTTCAGCGTGCGGGCCGGCACCGTGCCGTCGTCGATGGCGCTCTGCGGCACCCCGACCGCGGCGATCTCCGGCCGGGTGAAGGTGGCCGAGGCGACGGTCCGCAGCCGGATCGGGGACACCCCCTCACCCAGGGCGTGATACATCGCGATGCGCCCCTGCATGGCGGCCACCGAAGCCAGCGGCAGCAGGCCGGTGCAGTCCCCGGCGGCGTAGATCCCGGGCGCCGACGTGCGCGACACCCGGTCCACCGGGATGTAGCCGCCCCGGTTCAGCTCGATACCCGCCCGCTCCAGTCCCAGGCCGCCGGTGTTGGGCACCGAGCCGACGGTCATCAGGGCGTGGCTGCCTTCCACGGTGCGGCCGTCGGCCATCGCCACCCGGATTCCGTCGGCGGTGCGGGTCACCGAGTCGGCACGGGCGTTCTTCACCAGCGTCACACCGCGTTCGGCGAACACCTCTTCGAGCACCGCCGCGGCGTCGCTGTCCTCGTGCGGCAGGATCTGGTCGCGGCTAGCCACCACCGTCACGGTGACACCGAGTTCGGTGTAGGCGTTGCAGAACTCCGCACCGGTGACTCCGGAGCCGACGATCACCAGATGCTCGGGCAGATCGGTGAGGTCATAGAGCTGGCGCCAGTTGAGGATTCGCTGCCCGTCGGGCTCGGCGCCGGGCAGCACCCGCGGGGTGGCGCCGGTGGCGATCAGCACTACGTCGGCCTTGAGCACCCCGGAGTTGCCGCCCGGTGTGGTGACCTTGACCCGGTGGTGCGCCATTCCGGCGACGGTGTCGATCAGCTCGCCGCGGCCGAGCACCACGTTGACCTTCTCCCGCAATAGCTGCGCCCCGATGTCGGCGGACTGGGACCGGGCCAGGGTCTTGACCCGGTTGTTGATCTGCGGCAGCGAGATTTTGGCGTCATCGATGCCGATGTCGAAGCCCAGTCCGGAGGCGCGGCGCAGCTCGGTGCGCACTCCGGTGGAGGCGATGAACGTCTTGGACGGAACGCAGTCGTAGAGCACGCAGGCCCCGCCGATGCCGTCGGAGTCGATCACGGTCACTTCGGCGCCGGCGGCCGAGGCCACCAGGGCGGCTTCGTAGCCCGCCGGGCCACCACCGATGATGACGATCCGCGTAGTCACGAACAGAA
>CAYPTG010000046.1:2496-10973 GCA_964413455.1 uncultured Mycobacterium sp.
TCGTAGCCCGCCGGGCCACCACCGATGATGACGATCCGCGTAGTCACGAACAGAATCTAGCCTCTACGCTGCTGTCGTGCCTCTCTACGCCGCCTACGGATCCAACATGGATCCCGAGCAGATGCTGCAGCGTGCACCGCACTCCCCGATGGCCGGCACCGGATGGCTGCACGGCTGGCGACTGACCTTCGCCGGTGAAGACATCGGCTGGGAGGGTGCGTTGGCGACCCTGGTCGAGGATGCCGCGTCCAGCGTGTTCGTCGTGCTTTACGACGTCACCGCCGCCGACGAACAGAACCTGGACCGCTGGGAGGGCTCGGAGTTGGGTCTGCACAAGAAGATCCGCTGCCGCATCGAGCGCGAATCCTCCGACACCACAACCGATCCCGTTCTGGCGTGGCTATATGTAGTGGACGGTTGGGAGGGCGGGCTGCCATCGGCCCGCTACCTCGGGGTGATGTCGGACGCCGCCGAAGTGGCCGGCGCACCGGCGGAGTACGTGCATGACATCCGCACCAGGGCAGCCCGCAATATTGGACCCGGCACCGCCGAATAGCGCAGTCTCAGTCGAATTCGGCGGATCGCTCGACGATGTTGACCAGCACCCGCACCCCGATCCCCAGCGCGCGCTCGTCGATGTCGAAGTTCGGCTGGTGCAGATCCAGTTGCGGGCCGACACCGCTCCACACGCCGAGTCGGGCCATCGCACCGGGCACGCCTTCGAGGTACCAGGAGAAGTCCTCCCCGCCACCGGACTGACGGGTGTCGGCCAGCGAATCCGGCCCGACCGCCTCGATGGCGTGGGCCATGATCTGAGTGCTCCGTTCCTCGTTGACCACCGGCGGCACACCGCGCCGGTACTGCAGCGAATGCTCGATGCCCAGCGGCGCGAGCAGGCCCGAAACAGTTTCCCGGACAAGCGCTTCCATCTCCACCCAGGCGTCACGGCTGGCCGTGCGCACGGTTCCGGCCAGGGTCCCGATCTGCGGTATCGCGTTGGCCGCCACCCCGGCGTTGGCGGCCCCCCACACCATTACCGTGCTGTGCCGGGGATCCAGCCGCCGGGACAGCACCCCGGGCAGCCCGGTGATGACGGTCCCCATGCCGTAGACCAGATCCGAAGTCAGATGCGGTCGCGAGGTGTGTCCGCCCGGTGAATGCAGGGTGATCTCGACGGCGTCGGCGGCCGAGGTGATCGGCCCAGGGGTGATCGCCACCCGGCCGACCGCCAGTCGGGGATCGCAGTGCAGCGCGAAGATTCGCGCCACCCCGGACACCGCGCCGGCGGCGATGGCGTCCAACGCGCCGCCGGGCATCAGTTCCTCGGCCGACTGGAAGATCAGCCGCACCCCCATCGGCAGTTGCGGCGCCGACGCCAGCGCGATCCCCGCACCCAGCAGGATCGCGGTGTGCGCGTCGTGCCCGCAGGCGTGGGTCACCCCCGGCACGGTCGAGGCGTAGGGCGCGCCGGTGCGCTCGGGCATCGGCAGCGCGTCCATATCGGCGCGCAGGGCGACGCGCGGGGCGTGCTCGGGCCCGAAATCGCACATCAGCCCGGCCCCACCCGGCAGCACCTTCGGGTTGAGCCCGGCTTCGACCAGGCGGTCGGCGACAAACTGGGTGGTACCGAATTCCTGCCGCCCCAGCTCGGGGTGGCGGTGGACATGACGGCGCCATGCCACCAGGTCGTCGTAGTGCGCAGCCAGCCACGACTCCGCAGTGTCGGCCAAGGACATCGTTGCAGTATGTCACTGCCGATACGACGATCAAGCGGCGTAGCCGCGATGAGGAGTACGGCAATCAAACCCTCTGTCGACGCCGATAAGGTTCCACTGTGACTCCAGACGCCGCCCTCGCGGCTGCCGTGCTGGCCGAGCGCACCGGCGTCGACCGCCACGATGTCGCGGTGGTCCTCGGGTCGGGCTGGGGTCCGGCCGCGACCAAGCTCGGCACACCGGTCGCCCAGGTCTCGATGGCCGAGCTGCCCGGCTTCCTGCCACCCAGCGCCGACGGCCATCGCGGCCAGGCGCTGTCGGTCGTGGTCGGCGGCCGGCGGGTGCTGGTGTTCGTCGGCCGCATCCACGCCTACGAGGGCCACGATCTGAGCCAGGTGGTGCATCCGGTGCGTACCGCGCGGGCGGCCGGGGCCGACGTCGTCATCCTGACCAATGCCGCCGGCGGCCTGCGACCGGACTACCGGGTCGGCCAGCCGGTGCTGATCAGCGATCACCTGAACCTGACCGCGCGCTCCCCGCTGGTCGGGCCGCAGTTCGTCGACCTGGTCGACGCCTATTCTCCGCGGCTACGCGCCCTGGCCCGTGCCGTCGACCCGACGCTGGCCGAGGGCGTCTATGCCGCGGTGCCGGGCCCGCATTACGAGACACCCGCAGAGGTGCGGATGCTGCGTGCCCTGGGCGCCGATCTGGTGGGGATGTCCACGGTGCACGAGACCATCGCGGCGCGGGCCGCCGGGGCCGAGGTGCTCGGCGTGTCGCTGGTGACCAATCTGGCCGCGGGCATGACCGGGGAGCCGCTGCGGCACGACGAGGTGCTGGCCGCGGGCCGGGACTCGGCCGGCGATCTGGGCGATCTTCTGGCCGCGGTGATCGCCGCGCTCTGATCCGACTACAGCGTGCCGAGATCGACGAAATGGCGGATTCTTCTCGCACTTCCCCGCCCAAACTCACGTTTGGGCGAATCGGCTAGGCCCGATTGTCTCGCTCCTCCTCCGGCGCACGGCGCCGGCATCGTCGGCTCGACTACCGCGGTCCGAACTGCCTATCCCCCGCATCACCCAAGCCCGGGACGATGTAGGCGATGTCGTTGAGACCGTCGTCCACGGTGGCGGTGAACAGCCGGGCCTGCGGGGCCGCTTTCTCCAGTGCCGCAATACCTTCCGGGGCGCACACCACACAGACCACGGTGATGTCGACGGCACCCCGGGCGGCCAGCAGCTCGATGGTGTAGACCATCGACCCGCCGGTGGCCAGCATCGGATCGAGCACCATCACCGGTTGGGTGCGCAGGTCGGCGGGCAGGGATTCCAGGTAGGGCACCGGCTGGTGGGTGCTCTCATCGCGGGCCACGCCGACAAAACCCACCTGTGCCTCAGGAATCAGCGCGTGGGCCTGATCGACCATGCCCAGGCCGGCGCGCAGCACCGGTACCAGCAGCGGCGGGGTCGCCAACCGACTGCCCAGGGTGTCGGTCAGCGGGGTCCGCACGCTGATCTCCTGACTCGGCGCGTTGCGAGTGGCCTCGTAGACCAGCATGTGGGTGAGGTCGCGTAAGGCGGCGCGAAAGCCCGCGTTATCGGTGCGTTCGTCGCGCAGGGTGGTCAGCCGCGCAGCGGCCAGCGGGTGATCGACGACATGCACATCCATGAGGACAAACTGTAGGTCGTTACGCTGTCCGGCATGGCCGCAGAGCTTCTACCGATCCGCATGAGTGTCACCAAGGGTGACCTCTACACGTTGTGGGCCCCCCGCTGGCGCGACGCCGGCGACGAATGGGAAGGCTTCCTCGGCAAGGACGAGGACCTGTTCGCGTTCGAGTCGGTGGCCGACCTCGCCGCGTTCGTCCGGACCGACACCGATAACGACCTGGCCGACCATCCGGGCTGGGAGCGGTTGACCAAGGCCAACGCGCACAAGCTGCAGCCCACCGAGGAACGCCAGGCCGACCTGATCGGCGTCGGTGAGCTGCTGGCCGGCAAACCCACCGAGGCATCGGTGAACGCGCTGTCCAACACCCTGGCCGTGGTTTCCTCGCTCGGCTCGGTGTGCGAGTTGCCCACGGTCACCCGGTTCTTCAACGGCAACCCCACCCTGGGTCTGCTGACCGGCGGCGTCGAGCAGTTCAGCGGCCGGGCCGGACGCAAGCGCTGGGAAAGCATCGGCGACATCGTCTCCCGGGGCTGGGATCCGGTGCTGTCGGCGATCGACGAGATCATCACCATCCCCGACGTCGACCCGGCCGCCGCGGCGCGGGCTGCCACCGAGCTCGACGAGCCGTACGAGGACGTCGAGGAGTTTGAGCAGGACACACCCGCCGCGGCACTGGCCGGCGACGACGATTCCACCGGCGATGACATCGCCGGGCTGACGACCCGGCGCAGCGCCGCGGACACGGTGGTGCTGGGCAGTGACGCGAATTTCTGGGAGCAGGTGGGCATCGACCCGGTTCGGGTGATGACCAGCAGCGGAAGCCTGCACACCCTGCGCTGCTACTTCGACGACAAGCCGATCTTCCTGGGCCGCAACGGCCGGATCAGTGTGTTCCCGTCGGAGCGGACGCTGGCCCGGTATCTGGCCGACGAGCACGACCACGACCTCTCCGACCTGTCCACCTATGACGACATCCGTACCGCCGCGACCGACGGCTCGCTGCGGGCCGACGTCACCGAGGACAACGTCTACGTGCTCAGCGGGCTGGCCGACGACATCGCTGACGGCCCCGAGGCCATCGACCGTGACCAGCTCGACCTGGCCGTCGAATTCGTCCGCGACGTCGGTGACTACTCCGAGGACGACACCGTCGACCGGCTGCTGGCCGACGACACCGCGCTCGGCCAGCTGATCAACTACACCCTGAGCCCCGACTCCACCAGCCGCCCCGACGGCCCGTACACACGTGCCGCCACCGAGTGGGAAGAGCTGGAGAGGTTCGTGGAGTCGCGGCTGAGGCGCGAGTAGCGCCGAAGAACGCCGACGACATTTGTTGGAGCGTCGCGGCTGAGGCGCGAATAGCGCCAAAGACGGCGACGGCGATCAAGCAATAAGCTCGATCTCGGCCGCATGGCCGTGGGACTGAGCAAGTCGCCCGTCGCAGGTGATCAGCGGCGCATCGAGACCTTCGGCAAGGGCGACGTAGACGCCGTCCGCCACGGTGTGGGTGTCGCGTAGCTGATAGGCGCGTTGAAGGAAATGCTTTGTGGGCCAACGCCGCAGCGACAAACTCTGGAAATCGGCAACGGCGACGAGCCCTTCGTGGTCACCGATCAGCTGGCGTATGACCGCTCGACGGATAGCGCCGGTCACCTCGACATCGAAATGGGCAGGAACATGCACTGCCTCGCCGCGTAATCGTTGAGCCACCGCTGCCCCCAATGACGTCGCAAGAACGAGCTCGACTGCCGCCGAAGCGTCCAGCACGATCACTCGGATCGCGCTTCGGCGACCAGCTCAGCTCCGGTCGCCCCAAGGTCTCTGCGTGGCAATCTCGCGAGGCGATCAAGAACGACATCGAGGGCTGGCTCTTCAGCGATCCGACCCAGCCAGGTCAGCAAAAAGTCGCTGAGGCTCCTCCGCTCGGCCGCCGCACGGGCCTTTAGCTCAGCGAGTAGTTCGTCGGGCACATTTCGAATCTGAACCATTGTTGGCATGCATAGAGCATAGTAAACATGTGAGACACATGTGTGCGAGATGGAAATCCACGTGGAAAGTGGCGGCAACTGCGGCAAATCCTCGGTAAATAGCGATCAGCCCCTGTGTTCGTCATCGCGACCGGCTTAATAAACTAGCCACTCGCGATCCAAGATGTGCTCGCGCCCAACGGATTGCATGCCGATCTTGGTAATGACGCGTTGAGACGCGTAATGGGGGTCGGATCGTCAAGCGGCGTGTGCGAATCGGTAACCGATATGCGGCAACTCCACGCGAGTGCAACTACTTCACAGCCGCACCAAGGGCGCCGAAGACATCGGCGAGCGCCTCCGCTGCGGTCACAAACTGCGGTGAGCTGCCTTTGGTGATGATCGCGCCCAGCTCGTACCCCTCGGCCGAGCCGTTGGCGCCCTCGTGATACCGGTACCCGAAGTGATGTTTGTGCACGACGGCCCCGAGGAAGCTGAAGCGTGCGCCGTCGAGGGGAATGGAGCCGTGGTGGGAACGCGTGTGGTCCTCCCGGGCGCCGTAGTAGATACCCGCAGGACTGAGCCGGGTGTGGTAGTACCAGAGGCGGCCGTCCGCGAGCAGTAGTTGCGGCGGAATAGGGTCCAGCAGAAAACCTTTCGGCGAGCGAGACTTGATGGGCCCCCTGGCCCCGTACGGCACCCGCTTTGGCCGCATACCGCTGGCGGCCAGTCGGTCGGCGAATTCCTTCAGCCGCTCCGCCAGCTCATCGGCGGCCGTCTGCCGCATCGTCATCTGCCCCCGTCCAACCCTTGCCGCCCCAGACATGCCTATTTGTGTCAGGAAATTAAAGCAGGGATTGATGCAAGCCCCAAGCGGCAGGATCAACCCACCAACACCGCATACCGCGGCTTGATCACCTCGTCGATCAGCGCCAACCGCTCGTCGAAGTGGATGAACGCCGACTTCATCGCGTTGACGGTGAACCGCTCCAGATCACTCCAGCCGTAGCCGAACGTGTCCACCAGACGGTGCATCTCGCGGCTCATGGTGGTGTCGCTCATTAACCGGTTGTCGGTGTTGACGGTGACCCGAAACCGCAACCGCGCCAACATGTCGAACGGATGCTTGTCGATGCTGGCCACCGCGCCGGTCTGCACATTGGAACTCGGGCACATCTCCAGCGGAATCCGCTTGTCCCGCACGATCGACGCCAACTGCCCCAGGCGGGCCGCACCGTCCGGCGTCACCTTGATGTCATCCACGATGCGTACCCCGTGGCCCAGCCGGTCGGCGCCGCAGAACGCCAGCGCCTCGTGGATCGACGGCAGCCCGAACGCCTCACCGGCGTGAATCGTGAAGCGCGCGTTGTTGGCCCGCATGTATTCGAAGGCGTCCAGATGCCGGCTGGGCGGGTAGCCGGCTTCGGCGCCGGCGATGTCGAACCCGACAACCCCCTTGTCGCGGAATCGGATTGCCAACTCGGCGATGTCCCGCGAGCGCGCCGCATGCCGCATGGCGGTCACCAGGGTGCGCACCACGATGGTCCGGCCCGCGGCGGCCGCAGCCTTCTCACCGGCGGCGAACCCCTCGAGCACCGCCTCGACCACCTCGTCCAACGACAGCCCGCCGTCGATATGCAACTCCGGGGCAAAGCGGATCTCCGCGTACACCACATTGTCGTCGGCCAGATCCTCCACGCACTCCCGGGCAACCCGGTGCAGGGCATCCGGTGTCTGCATCACCGCGACGGTGTGCGCGAACGGCTCCAGGTAGCGCACCAGCGAGCCGCTGTGCGCGGCGGTGCGAAACCAGGCCGCCAGTTCGGTCTCGTCGGTGCTGGGCAATTCGTCGTAGCCGACCTGCCCGGCGATGTCGATGACGGTCGCCGGCCGCAGGCCGCCGTCGAGATGATCGTGCAGCAGCGCCTTGGGCGCTTGGCGGATCATCTCCAGCGTCAACGGTGCGGGCATCGTCATCATTGTGCTCCCATGTGCCCGCATTCAGCGCTGAGACAACGCATACGCGCTAGAGTCCACCGAGGAATCCGAGGCGTTGGAGGCAGGATGAGCAGCACGCGGCGACGGACCCTCTACCGCGGTGACCCCGGCATGTGGTCGTGGGTGTTGCATCGCATCACCGGCGCGACGATCTTCTTCTTCCTGTTCGTCCATGTGCTCGACACCGCACTGGTGCGGGTCAGCCCGCAGGTCTACAACGAAGTGGTCAACACCTACAAGACCCCGATCGTCGGCCTGATGGAGCTCGGCTTGGTCGCGTGCGTGCTCTACCACGGGCTCAACGGACTGCGGGTGATCCTGGTCGACTTCTGGTGGCAGGGCCCGCGTTACCAGCGCCAGATGCTCTGGGCGGTCGCCGGGATCTGGCTGGTGGTCATGGTTCCGGCGGTCGTGGTGATCGGCCGGCACATGGCGGAGCGGTTCCTGTGAACCCGGCACCGGTCCGGCAGCGCGACCACGACCACCCGGCCAGCCTGGACAATCCCCGCTCGCCGCGGCAGCCCAATGGCATGCCGAATTTCGAGAAGTACGCCTGGCTGTTCATGCGGTTCTCCGGGGTGGTGCTGCTGGTGCTGGTGGTCGGCCACCTGTTCATCGGGCTGATGTGGCAGGGCGGGGTCTACCGCATCGACTTCAATTACGTCGCGCAGCGCTGGGCGTCGCCGTTCTGGCAGATCTGGGATCTGGTGATGCTGTGGCTGGCGCAGCTGCACGGCGGCAACGGCATGCGCACCATCATCAACGACTACGCCCGCAAGGACTCCACCCGGTTCTGGCTCAACGCCCTGCTGGCGGTATCCATGATCACCGTGCTGGTGATCGGCAGCTACGCGCTGTTGACCTTCAACCCGAACATCTCCTAGGACATCCATGATTCAGGAGCACAAGTACGACGTCATCATCGTCGGCGCCGGCGGCGCCGGGATGCGCGCCGCGGTGGAAGCCGGCCCTCGGGTCCGCACCGCCGTGCTGACCAAGCTCTACCCGACCCGCAGCCACACCGGCGCGGCGCAGGGCGGAATGTGTGCGGCGCTGGCCAATGTCGAAGAGGACAACTGGGAGTGGCACACCTTCGACACCGTCAAGGGCGGCGACTACCTCGTCG
>CAYPTG010000047.1:0-10827 GCA_964413455.1 uncultured Mycobacterium sp.
GGCACCCGCACGACTACGTGCCGTGGGATCGCGGCCGCAACTTCGCCGCGATGGGTGGGGACGACTGGGCCGAGGAGCAGTCGCAACTCAGCGACGTCGCCAAGGCCGCGATGATCACCAACCTGCTCACCGAGGACAACCTGCCCTCCTACCATCGGCAGGCCGCCGAGTACTTCTCCCTCGACGGGGCCTGGGGAACCTGGGTCGGCCGGTGGACCGCCGAAGAGGGGCGGCACAGCATCGTGCTGCGCGACTACCTCGTCGTCACCCGCGGCGTCGATCCGGTCGCTCTGGAACGCGCTCGCATCGAGCACATGACGCACGGCTTCGGCCCGACGGCAGAAGAAGAGGCACGGCACAAGACCGACTTCCTGCTGTCCATCGCCTACGTGTCGTTCCAGGAGTTGGCCACCCGGGTCAGCCACCGCAACACCGGCAAGGTCTGCAACGACCCGGTCGCCGACCGGCTGCTGCAGCGGGTCGCCGCCGATGAGAACCTGCACATGATCTTCTACCGCAACATGTGCGGTGCCGCGCTGGACCTGGCCCCGGACCAGGCCATCGACGCCATCACCGATGTGGTGGAGAACTTCCGGATGCCCGGGCAGGGGATGCCGAACTTCCGCCGCAACGGTGTACTGATGGCCAAGCACGGCATCTACGATCCGCGCCAACATCTCGATGAGGTGCTCGGTCCCACCCTGCGCAAGTGGCGGATCTTCGAGCGCAACGACTTCACCGCGGTCGGCGAACAACGGCGCGAGGATCTGGCCGCCTATCTGACGAAACTCGAAGGCCAGGTGCTCAAGTTCGAGGAGCAGCGCGACCGGCTGCTGGCCCGGGCGGCGGAGAAAGAAGCGCAGGCTTCCTGAACGGAAAGCGACGCTGCTCTGGGCGGGCCGTCGCACACGTGCTACGTTGGTTGGAGTGAGTAGCGAAATCAGTCAGCGTGAGTTACGAAATAACAGCGGCGACATCATGCGCCGGCTCGATGAGGGAGAAGCGTTCATCGTGACTCGCAACGGCGTTCCGGTCGGAGAGTTGGTTCCGCTTCGTCGGCGTCGAGTCGTAAGCGGACCGGCATTGGCCGAAGCGTTGCGGGGCGCACCGCGCATTGACTACGAGCGACTACGCGTGGATCTGGACCGCCATGTCGATCAAGACACCGAACCTCGTGGCTAAGACAACGAGCGGTCTACTCGACACCTCGGTTGTGATCGACCTCGATGCGATCGAACCGGCCGACTTGCCCAAGGAAGCATCGGTCAGCGCGGTCACGATTGCCGAACTTTCCGCCGGCCCGCACGCCACAGATGACCCCGCCGAACGGGCGCGACGCCAAGACCGGCTGCAACGACTTGAGTCGTGGGTAGAGCCGTTGCCGTTCGACGGCGACTGCGCGAGGGCATACGGACGGATCTACGCTGCGGTGGCGGCTGCGGGACGTCAGCCTCGTCGACGCGCGGTAGACCTCTTTATCGCGGCGACCGCGCTGGCCGCAGGACTACCCCTGTACACCAGAAATGCCAACGACTTCCGCGGTCTGGAGCAGATCGTGCAGATAGTGGCTGTTTAGCCAGACGCTACGAAACCTAGTCAGCGCGGGCGTTGGACGACGGGCCGTCCGGGTCGGTGGAGATGTCGGGGGAGAACCGGTCGGGGGAGTCCTCGGCGGCCTCCGGGTCGGCGGCGGCCACCTCGGCGGCCCCATCCTCCTCGTATGCCGGCTGGTATGTCGGTTGGACCGCTATCGAGCGATCCGCGCGCCAATCCCGCAGCAACGACACGATCCCGGCCGCCGCCAAGCCGACCACAATGACCGACATCGGGGTGCTTCCGGTCAGTACCGCGACGGTGAGCGCGATCAGTCCCGCGACGATCAACAGCGTGGCAGCCCGCACGCGATCTAGTGTGCTCCCGCCGCGCTGTGCGGCGGCCCACTCCGGTCCGCGTGTTCGCCCTTCCTTCCGACCTAGGCCGCGCTGGAACTCCGTCCTACCGGGATGTGCACGACGGTCACATCCGTGAGAGCCATCGAGATATCGGTGCGCGAGAGCAACTCGGCGCTCTCCGGCAGTTCTCGGGGGTTGATCAGCCCCTCGGCGATCTGCCGCAACACCAGATGGGCGTGCGCCAGCTGGTGCCGCTTGCGGTATTGACCGCCGGGCAACTTCACCCCGGCCCACACCCCGTACTCCTCTCCGGCCTCCACCGCTTGTCGAGCGCACCTTCGCTGCTGGGCGAGCGGGCAGCGCCGCAGACAGATGGTCCGGGCCCGCGTGGCGGACTGTTCGTAAATGCGGGCTTTGGCCGCGCCATCGCTGGCGTCGTTGTCGGCGTAGCCGAACCACAGGTCAGGGTCTACCGAGCATGGGCGAGGGTCCATCACAGCCTCCTAGAGTCGATTCGATGACGGAAGCGTATACACAACGAATGCCAGACGCAAGCAAAACATCGATAAAAACAGATACAACAAGGCGACTGTGTACGATTCGGATATGCCCGGAGCCCGGCGGTGAGCCGCGAGGCGGCAGGAGCCGCCATCAGAGCGCTGCGGGAGTCTCGGGACTGGTCGCTGGCCGATTTGGCATCGGCCACCGGGGTCAGCATCATGGGCCTGAGCTATCTGGAACGCGGAGCCCGCAAACCGCATAAAGGCACAGTTCAGAAGGTTGAGAACGGTCTTGGTCTGCCATCGGGCACCTATTCGAGGCTGCTGGTCGCCGATGATCCGGGCGCCGAGATCGCGCAACTTCTGGCTGATACGCCGGCACGGCCCCGTGTGATTCGAAACCCGGACGATGTCGCGGTCACCCGTCACACCGACGCCGATGTGCTGGAGGCGCATGCCGAGGCTCACCTGGAATCGCTCAACTCGTTGATAGCCCGACTGCCAGCGGAGACATCAAACGAATATGAAACGTATATTCATTCTGTGATCGCACAGTGCGTCAAGGCCGAGCTGCTGGCCGCCAACTCGTGGCGGGTCGCGGTCAACGCCGGCGCGGAGTCCGCCGACCGGTTGTTGGCCCATCTCAAGGCCCTGGAAGGTATCCGTTCGGGTCTGTTGGCCCGGATGCCCGGCAGCATCGGTGCCCGCTTCGATCGAGCCTGCCAGCGCAGTGAACTGCCCGATACGGTGATCGCCGCCCTGCTCGGAGTCCCTGTCGAGGAGCTGTGGGGCATTCGTAACCGTGGACTGATCCCGCCCGGGGCGCTGCCGAGGGTGCGGGCCTTCGTTGAGGCGCAGTCGTGACTGACGTCGAGGTGCTGCACCGGGCGTACGCACTGTTCGCCGGTACCCCCGGGCGCCCGACGGTCGATACCGCCGCTTCGCCGATGGAGCGGACCCGCAGCACCGGCGCGATGGCCGGCGCCTACCGAAGTGCGGCCGCCGACGGACTCGCCGAGCTACGCGCGGCTCGCCGAGTCGACACGGCGCTGACCCGAATCGTGGCCGACGCCTATCGGGACCATCTGAACGCCCGGCAGGGCACCGGCGCGGTACTGGCCGCGGCGCGCAGTGACACGGCAATGCCCGACAACCCGATCGCGGCACGAGAACTGGTCCGCCGCAGGCTAATCCGGCTGCGCACCCAGCACACCCACGTCCGGGCTGCGCGTCACCATGCCCAACAACGCCAAGTGGCGCTACGCCAACTTCGTTACCGCACCCACCACCCCGCCCGTGGCGACGGGGTTGCGGCCAACGCTGTCCGGGCGGCGTTGAGCCGGATCGGCCGACCCTACGTCTGGGGTGCCACCGGCCCGGACCGCTTCGACTGCTCGGGGCTGGTCCAGTGGGCCTACGCCCAGGCCGGGCTTCGACTGCGCCGCACCACCTACGAGCAGATCCACGACGGGGCGCCCATCCCCCGGTCCCAGGTGCGCCCGGGTGACCTGGTCTTCCCGCACCCCGGGCATGTTCAGATGGCGATCGGTAACGGGCTCGTCGTGGAGGCGCCCCAGCCAGGTGCGACGGTCCAGATCAGCCGGCTGGGGGACAGTGTCGCTATCCGCCGGCCGGGATAGCCAGGTAGCCCTCCGCCGGTGAGTTGTTCGGCAGCTAAGTCTCTCGGTAGCGTCGGCGGCATGTCGCAGCAGGGCGATTCGGGAGATGCGCTGGGGGCTGCCCGGCGAGCCTTGGCTACCCGGGACGCCGCTCTCGCCGACGCCGATGCTGCACTGGCCCAAGCGGTAACCGACGCCCACGCGGTCGCGGTAGCCGCTGTCAGCCGTATCGACGCCATCGGCGCCGAGATCGACGCTGCCGCCAGCACCCAGCCCAAAGACGGGCCGGCCGGGGCCCACGAGATCGCTCGGCAGTTGGTGGCGAAGAACCGGGACATCGCGGTGGTGGTCACTGATGCCAAGGCGGCTGCTCATGCCAAAACCGCTGTGCTCAAAGCACTTATCGACCGCTATCGACTTCCTGGAACGAGCTGACGAATTCATCCACAGTGGTGAATTGTGCGCCACCGACTGGCTACCTACAGTCACCGGCATGAGAGGTATCCGGTGGCGTCGTATCACGATCTACTCGACGCGATAGCCCGCATCCGGGTGGCCACCGGTGACCCGAATGCCTGGCAAGCCGGGCTGACCGGACAAGACATCGCGATTGCCCTGAACCCGCTGAGCCCGGCAGCCGATCTGGGTGCCGTGCTGGCCAAGGTGAGCGCGGCGCACCCCGAGGTATTCCTGACCGCCACCACCGACGCTGCGGCGGCACCCCCGCCCCAAACCGGCGAGGGCGCTGCGGCCGAGGCGATACGAGATGCCAAAGCCGCGTTGAGCGGACAGCACTGCGTGGCCGCCGAAGTCGACCTGCAGGTCGTCACCGCCGTGCTCAACGCGCACGCGACCCACGCCGATGGCGTAACCAAACTCGGGCGGCTGCAGCGGGAAATCGAGCAAGCCGTCAGCACCCGCACCGACCTGGACACCCCGGTCGGCGCCCGGGAGTTCCAGCGATTCCTGATCGGCCGGCTGCGGGCTATCCGTGACGTCGTGGAGAACGCCGGGCTGGACGCCGCATCCCGGGCCGCGCTGGCCGAAGCGTTAGCCGCGCTGTATGCGTCGTCGACACCGCATGACAAGCCCCCGCTCGACGATCGACCGGTCGCCCGTCCGGCACCCGACGACGCTGCACCCACGTCGGACGCGCCCGCCCCCACGGCTGACACCACCGACGACGGCACGGGTCCAACCGATCGGCCCTCGAATATCCCCTTCGGTCTCGGCGCCACGCCGGATCGATTCGGCCCGGGCGAACCGATGCCGCTGGAGTCGCTGCCGGACCGCTCACCGGATCTGACAGCAGGTGCGCCCCGGTCGGATCCCGGGTGGTCCGATGCGCCATGGACGGACCCACCGGTCTTCCCGCCCGCACAGGTGATGGCGCAGCCGCCAGTCGCAATACCGGCTGCGCCGGCGGCCGCTCCCGCATGGCCCGCCAGCCCGGCTGCCACCATGCCGTCGGCCGGTGGGCTGCCCACCTTCGCGCCACCGCCGGACTCCGGGCTCCCCGGAATGGCGTGGCCCGACCTCCTGTCGCGTGGCGGCCCAGGGCCGTTTGACCTGCCCGGAGACCGCCCGGAACAGCAGCCGCACACGGATTTATTGGACGAGCCGATCCCGGAGGACGACACCGATGAATCCCCCGACGAGCTGACCGACGAACCTTCCGATGAGCCTCCCGAAGAAGATGAGCCGCCCAAAGAATCGGTGGAGGAACCCGCCGCCGAGGACGTGGAGACCGCTGAGACCGCATGCACTGCGCAGTTACCCTGGCAACATCCGCCGGCACCCGAACCGACCACCACCACGACCACCGCGCCGGATCTCCCGGCACCGACCCGGCCGGCGCAGACGGCCCCGTCCTGACAGGAGTGAGCAATGGCAGAGCGCCTCAACGTGGTGCCCGAAGAGCTTCGCCGGGCAGCCCGCGAACATCGCGACGCCGCAGAACACTTAGCTGCCGCGCCGTCGCGGACCGCCGACATCATGGCCACCCTGGACTCGCTGGGTCCGGTGTTCGCCGAGTTCCGCGACGCCGGAGCCGAGCTGCTCGACCAACGCCGGGCCTGCTACGAACAGCAGGCCGCCGCGCACGCCGAGCTGGCCGATCGGCTCAGCGATGCGGCCGCCACCTGGGAGGCACACGACGCCGAGGCCGCAGCCCAGCTGCGATCGCTCACCGAGGATGACAGGTGAACGAACCGGACCCGGAGTTCGACGCGGTACATCCCAGTGGGCAGCTGATGTTCCGCTCCTGCCGCGGCGGATACCTGCACGGCGTCGTGCTGTCCGAGGCGGTGCAGGGCAGCGACGCCGCCGCGCTGGCCGAAGCGGTGCTTCGCGCCGCGGACGTCTCGCACCTCAAGGCGGTCATGCAGGTTCGGGGCGAAATCATCGACGCCGGTTTCACACCGTCGCCGGAATTGGCGACCCCGGAGGATCTTCGCTACGCCGAGGCGGCGCTGTCCGAGGACCGGTTCCTAAGCTAAGCGGTCTTCTTCACCCACTCCAGGCCGCAAATCCGTAGGTGGTGCAACCGGATTCGGCCCGAACAGCTCCCGTGCCCGGTGCAGCAGCGCGCGCACCTCATCGAGTTGTTGTTGCAGCAACGGCTCAGCCATGCCCCAACGCTAACCGGCGGGTGAACCGCCCACAATTCAGTACCGCTGCACCTCGGCATTGATCCGATCCAGCAGCGCGGTGTACCGCCCGGCCTCGGGATGACGGCCCGGCTTACCGCTACTGACCAGCCCGACCGACAACCGTCGCTGCGGGTCGGCCCAGATCGCGATATTGGTCAATCCGGTGTGCCCGAACGCACCGTCCGCGTCCTTGCCGAACGGCCCGAAACGCTTGGAGCCCAACATGAAACCGGTACCCCAGCGCATCGGCACCAGACCGGTCGCGACATCCGGACGCAGCCGACGGCACTCCCGGGTGGCCGCGGCCAGCGTCTCCGGCAGCAGAATTCGGACACCGTCGAGTTCCCCACCACGGCAAAGGATTTCGGCGAACCGGGACAACTCCTCGGCCGTCGATACCGTGCTCGACGAGGGCACCACGCTGGTGAGGAACAGTTCGCTGTTGGAAAACGGGATGATCTGCTGCATCGTCCCGCCCAGCGCGGTCTTGAGCGCCGCGGCGAGCGGCGCCGGCAGCGGCTTGCCCGTCACATAGCTGGGCGCCACCAGCGGCACGTCGCCGGCGGCCACCCCGTAGTTGGTCCAGCGGAAGCCCAGCGGCTCAAGGATTTCGGTGGCCAGGATCTCACGGATATTGCGGCCGGTGGCCGCCGAGACGATCTCCCGGACCAGCGGCCCCCAGGTCAACCCGTGATAGATGTGCATCAGGCCCGGCCGGTGGATGGGCTTGAACTGGCTCAGCCGCTGCCGGGTGTAGTCGCTGTCGTTCACTCGACGCACGTCCGGCCGCGGCCCGGTGGCGAACGGAACCCCGGCGCTGTGGGTCAGCACATGCCGGACGGTCGTGCGTTCCTTACCGTGCCCGACGTAGCTGGGCAGGTAGTCACACACCCGGGCATCCAGCGACAGTTGGCCGCGCTCGGCGAGCATATGCACCACCGTGGTGGTGATGGCCTTGGCGGCCGAGTAAACGCAATAGGGCGTGGCCGTCGATATCGGCACCAACTCCGCGCCGGCCGGATCGGCCGGACCGTTGCCGCGGGCATGTCCGATAGCGCGGTTGAGCACCACCCGGCCGTCGTGACGCAGGCACAACTGGATACCCGGCTGCAGCCCGGCGGCATACCAGTGCCGCACCGCATCCCAAATCCGGTCGACGGCCCCCGGCACAAGCCCGCCGGAGGCTTCGGCACCGATATCGGTGACGGCATCCAGATCGGCCGGAACCCGGATCCGGCCTTCCCGATGCGGGTTCGCAGCCGCCGATCGCTCGGGCACGCTAGTCCTGCGGTTTGGTGCCGACGGTGATGAGATCCCATATCCCGCGGGTCCACACCGGGCGGTCGACCCGGCGCTGACTGGTCAGGGTGAATCCGGCGTCATCGAACAGCGCCCGCATCTCGGCGGGCGCCGGGCTGTGCGCCAGCGCGTTGGACATCGGCAACGACAGCCGGCCCAGCACCCCGGGCAGCGGGGGAGGGCCGATGGTCGCGACGGCGGCGAACCCGCCCGGTGCCAGCACCCGGTGGAACTCGCGCATCGCCGCGGGCTGATCGAAGAAGTGAAACGCCGTCGTGGTGACCACGGCGTCCAGCGAGCCGTCGTCGAACGGCAGTTGCTCAGCGGGTGCTTTGCGCCAGGTCACCTCCGCCGAGCGGGCCCGGGCCTGCTCAAGCATGCCGTCGGACATGTCGATGCCGTAGATCTCGTCGGGATCCAGCTCGTCGTGGATACGGGTGGCGAGAATGCCTGTGCCGCAGGCGATGTCGGCGATACGCCGAGAACCGTGGGCGCGTAGCTCGCCGACCATCTCGTCCTGGGCCGGCCGATACACCCAGCGCTGCAGATAGGGCAGGTCGTAGATCGGTGCGGCCACGCTCCAAAACCGGGTGATGGCGTGGTTGAGCCGCCGCCCCGGTGTGGTCACCACCTCACTGTACGTCTCGGGCTTGCTCAATTCGGTCCGACGGTGTGGTGGCGGGCCATGGTGGCGACGGCCGAAACGATGTTGGGTGCGGTCGGCAGAACGGCGTCCGGGTCGCACACCCGAAGCAGTCGTTGCACCGCGGGTCCGGGAACCAGAACCCATTCCACCCCGGCCCGGGCGCAGCGGGCATACACCCGATGCAGAACGGAGTACCCGGCAGTACCGAAGAACTCCACCCGTGACAAATCCAGAACCATCTGCCGGTAATCACCCAGGTAGCGCTGGATGCTCTCGGCGAGGTCGGTTGCGCTGGCGGCGTCGACTTCGCCGTAGGCGGCCAGCAGGATGGTCGTCGGACCCAGTTCACGGACGCGAACCAGGGTCGGCGTGGTCTGGCTGCCCACCTGGTGGGCGATCGTCAGCGGGCTGGTGTGAGCGGCGGCGAGCATGAGGGGCCTCCATCAGTCGTTGGCGTACAACTCCCAAAGGCGCCGCAGCGATGCAATTCGAGGCCTCGCTGCAAGGAGCTTGACCTCTTGCGCGAACCGGCGTCCCGAGTGGTTGTGATTTCAACCTGACAAGAAATCTACTACTGATTTCGTCGGCGAACCAGGGTCCGTTACAAATCACCATACGAACTGTTCAGATGCCACTTCATCCGTCGAAAAGCGGTGGGAAAACACGCTTTCCGGAAGAAATCGGGGTAGCCGGCAAGCGATTTCGCAGTACTGCCGCTCGAAGTTTGCTGCGAGCCGCTGAATCGGCGTTTTTCTGTCATCCGGCGCCGTGCGGGGTCAGCACAGTATTGTGCCGGGCATCATGACTATGCCCTATCCCGCATCGACTCCGTCTGGCGCGCCGAAGTGGCTCCGGCGCGACTCCGATCTGCCGATCGTCAGCTACGCGCTGATCGCCGTCAATGTCGCGGTATTCATCATGCAGATGGCGCTGCCGGCACTACAGACCAAACTCTCGCTATTCCCCGTGGCGGTGGCCGGTGGCCAGTACTACCGACTGCTCAGTTCGGCCTTCATGCATTACGGGCTGATGCACATCCTGTTCAACATGTGGGCCCTCTACGTGCTGGGTCCGCCGCTGGAGCGGTATCTCGGCCGGCTGCGGTTCTCCGCGCTGTACTTCTTGAGCGCATTGGGCGGCTCGGTCGTCGTCTACCTGCTGTCCTCGCTCAACGCCGCGACCGCCGGCGCCTCGGGGGCGATCTTCGGGCTGTTCGGCGCCACCTTCGTGGCCGCCAAGCGGCTGCGGCTGGACGTGCGGTGGCTGGTCGGCCTGATCGTGGTCAACCTGGTGCTGACGTTCAGCGTGCCCGGCATCAGCTGGCAGGGCCACGTCGGCGGCCTGCTCACCGGAGCACTGGTGGCTGCGGTGTTCGTCAACGCCCCACCCGCCCGACGCACGCTGGTGCAGGCCGGATTCAGCGCTGCGCTATTGGCGATCTTTGTGGCGCTGGCGTTCTGGCGTACGCACGACATCATCGCGACGGTGGGCCGAATGCTCAGCGGCGGCTGAGCTATTCGATAGCCGGAATCTGTTGGGGCCGATACGATCGTCACCCCGTGCCCACCGAAAATGCCGTGACGCCAAGCCCGTCCCACCAGCGCCTGCGCGCAGGTCTGGTGATCGGGGCCCTCGGTGTGGTGTTCGGCGATATCGGCACCAGCCCCATCTACACCCTGCAGACCCTGTTCAATCCGGGTGATCCGCACCCGGTGCCGATCACCCGGGCCAACGTCTACGGCGTGGTGTCGCTGGTTTTTTGGTCGGTGATGACCATCGTCACCCTCACTTACGTCGTGCTGGTGATGCGTGCCGACAACGACGGCGAGGGTGGGGTGATGGCGCTGATCACCCTGGTCCGGCGGCTCGGCGACAAGTCCCGGCCTCGGGTCATCGCGTTACTGACCACCCTCGGAATCCTCGGCGCCGCACTGTTTTTCGGTGACAGCATGATCACCCCGGCGATATCGGTGCTGTCCGCCGTGGAGGGTCTCAAGATCGTCGATCCAGCCCTGTCAGATTTCGTCGTGCCCATCACCGCGGTCATCATCACCGGTCTGTTTCTGGTGCAACGGCACGGCACAGCCGCCGTCGGGCGGTTCTTCGGCCCGGTGATGGTCCTGTGGTTCGTCGTTATCGGGGCCTGCGGTGTGCGGGGCATCCTGCAGCACCCGCAGATCCTGCGTGCGCTTTCTCCGGTCTATGCACTGGTATTCAGGC
>CAYPTG010000048.1:0-10815 GCA_964413455.1 uncultured Mycobacterium sp.
GGGCCACCACCAGAAGCTGGTAGTTCTTCACGTACTGCTGCTCGATGGTCGAGCCGCCGCGGGCGCCGAAATCCCCGGAGGCGTAGCCCGCCAGGCCGGTCAGCGTTCCCTTCCAGTCCACGCCGCTGTGCTCGGTGAACCGCTTGTCCTCGATCGAGACGATGGCCAGCTTCATGGTGTCGGAGATCTTGTCGCTGGGCACCTCGAAGCGTCGCTGCGAATACAGCCAGGCGATGGTGTTGCCCTTGGCGTCGACCATCGTGGTCACCGCCGGGATATCGCCCTCGAGGACCTGGGTCGAACCATTGGCCACGATGTCGGATGCTCGGTTGGACATCAGCCCGACGCCTCCCACGACGGGGAAGAGCAGGGCCGCCACGATCACACTGGCCAACAGGCAGGACCAGATCAGCTTGATGATCGTAGAAACGGCCGGGGGGCGTTCCGACATGCGCTACAGACTACTGAGGCCCTTTCGGGGACGCGGTGGCGGTCGGTCACAGCGGCGGGCGGCTGAGAGTAGTCGAAAAATTGGCCAGGTTGACGGTACAAAACCCCAGTTCATGCTCGGACTGGACGTCCGTCCCAAAAAACCTGTGATTTGACTGTTGCGCTAATGCGACTTGACCACCTACTTTAAGCACACACTGCGACGCAGCTAACACTTGCCTCGCAATGTGGCGTAGATCGCACCGCGGCTACATCGGAGGCATTTTCGCCGTCGAAAGGCGGCTGAGACGAAGGGATCGCCCGTGTCGGGGAATCGGCCCGCTGCCCGCAGGACACCAATTTCAACACCGTTGAACGGATCACTTCAAGGGGTAAACGGAGAAGCCCGAATCGCCTGGGTCTCCCAGGCGTTGTGCCGGGCATCCGACCCCGACCAATTATTCGTCCGGGGAGCCGCTCAGCGTAAGGCCGCGGTGATCTGTCGGCACTGTCCGGTGATCACCGAATGCGGGGCCGATGCCCTGGACAACCGCGTCGAGTTCGGCGTCTGGGGCGGCATGACCGAGCGTCAGCGCCGCGCCCTGCTCAAGCAGCACCCCGAGGTGTCTTCCTGGGCGGAATTCTTCGCCGCCCAGCGCAAGCACCGCAGCGTCAGCTGACCTCACCGGTGATCTGATCGGCGATCGCCTGCAGCGCCGCCAGATCGGACACATCGAACGGAAGCGACGGCACCCCCACCACCGGTACATGGGGGTTGGCGCCGGTGAACCGCGACAGCAACCGCACCTCACGCTTAGCGGTCTGGCCCCGGTCGGCGTGGATACCCAGCACGGCCGCGGTCAATGCGTTCCCCGGCGTATCCCCGGCGGCGTCCAGATCAGCCACCCCGTCGATAGCCCGTTCCACCGTCAGCGGGCACAGCATCGGGTGGGTCCGGTTCAGGATCAGCCCGGCCAGCGGCATCCCCTCACCGGATAACCGGTCGACGAAGAAGGTGGCTTCGCGTAGCGCGTCGGGCTCGGCCGCCGAAACCACCACGAACTGGGTTCCTTTTCGCTTGAGCAGCTCGTAGGTGTGGTCGGCCTTCTCCCGGAAGCCGCCGAACGTCGAGTCCATCGACTGCACGAACGACGCAGCGTCGGCAAGCATCTGCGAACCCAGGATCGTCGAAATCGCCTTCATTGCCAGGCCCATCACGCCGGTGACCAGCTTGCCGATCCCTCGGCCCGGTCCGAGCAGCAGCCGCCACAGCCGGCTGTCCATGAAGCTGCCCAGGCGTTTGGGGGCGTCCAGGAAGTCCAGTGCGTTGCGTGACGGCGGGGTGTCGACGACCACCAGATCCCAACGGTCCTGGGCCAGGAGTTGACCGAGCTTCTCCATGGCCATGTATTCCTGGGTCCCGGACAGCGAAGTGGCGACCGTGAGGTAGAACCGGTTTTCCAAATTGCCTTGTGCCCGACCGGGTCCGGAGTGCTCGAGCACCATCTCATCGAAGGTCCGGCGCATATCCAGCATCATCGCGTGCAGTTCGCCGCTGACCTCCGGCCCCAGCGGAACCTGCTGCGGGGTATTACCGAGCTCCTTGATGCCCAGCGCTTGGGCCAGCCGCTTGGCCGGGTCGATGGTCAGCACCACCACGCGCCGCCCGTACTCCGCGGCGCGCAGCGCCATGGCCGCTGCCGTGGTGGTCTTGCCCACTCCGCCGGCGCCACAGCACACCACCACTCGGTTGGACGTGTCGGCCAGGATGGACTTCATGTCCAGCGCCGTGGTCGCCCCGCTCATCGGACCCCCTGCTCGGCAAGGACTTCGGCCAACTCATACAGGCTGCCCAGATCCACCCCGTCGGCCACCGTGGGCAGATCCAGCCGGGGCACGTCCAGCTTCTCCAACTCCAGCGCGCTTTCCCGGCGGGCCCGAATCCGGCTGGCATGTTCCACCGTCTCGGTCAGCAAACCGGCGAAATCGTTGTCGGACATGGTGATTCCGGCTCGCGACAGACCGGCGCGTACCGCCTTGGCGTCGATATCGCCGTCGGCGGCCGGGCCCAGGGCGTCCGCCGGGAGGAACGCCGGGATATTGCGGTTGACGATCACACTGCCCAGCGGCAGGTCGAGTTCGGCCAATTCGTCGATCGCCTCGATGGTCTCCTGGACCGGCAGCGCCTCCAGCAGCGTCACCAGATGGATAGCGGTCTGTTCGGAGTGCAGCAGCTTCACCACCCCTTCGGCCTGCGAGTGCACCGGGCCGCCCTTGGCCAGATCGGAGAGCGCCTTGGTCACATCCAGGAACCGGGTGATCCGCCCGGTCGGTGGAGAGTCCACCACGATCGCGTCGTAGGCCGGCCGCTTACTGCGGTCCACGCGGGAGGAGACCTCCTTGATCTTGCCGGTCAACAGCACGTCGCGCAGCCCGGGAGCGATCGTGGTGGCGAACTCGATGGCGCCGATCTTGCGCATCGCGCGTCCGGCGATGCCGAGGTTGTAGAACATGTCGAGGTATTCCATGAACGCGGCCTCAAGGTCGATCGCCAGCGCATTGACATGTCCGCCGCCGTCAGCGGTCGCGATCTTGACTTCCCCGTAGGGCAGCGGCGGCACGTCGAACAACTGCGCAATGCCTTGGCGCCCTTCGACTTCCACCAGCAGAACCCGCCGGCCGCCGGCGGCCAGGGTCAACGCCAGCGCAGCCGCGACGGTGGTCTTGCCGGTCCCACCTTTTCCGGTGACGAAATGCAACCGGGCCTTCGTCAGCCGGTCGGGCCAGCCGGTTTCGTCGCCGTCCGTCGTTGTGCGTGCCACGGGTGAATGCTATCCAAGGGACTTCGTCCCGCATCGTCGCCCGACTAGGCTACGAGCATGAGCCAACCAACCACGTGGGAGTACGCGACCGTGCCGTTGCTGACCCACGCGACCAAACAGATTCTCGACCAATGGGGTTCCGACGGCTGGGAACTGGTTTCGGTGCTCCCTGGCCCGACCGGTGAGCAGCACGTCGCCTATCTCAAGAGGGCGACATGAAAGCGACCGCACAGCTCGCGGAACTCGGCATCACCTTGCCCGCCGTGACCCCGCCGCTGGCGGCCTACGTCCCGGCGGTGCGCACCGGAAACCTGGTCTACACCGCCGGTCAGTTGCCGCTGGCCTCCGGCGATCTGACCCACTCCGGCAAGGTCGGCGCCGAGGTTAGCCCCGAAGACGCCAAAGAGGCGGCCCGCACCTGCGCGCTCAATGCTCTGGCGGCCATCGACGCGCTGGTCGGCATCGACTCGGTGGTCCGGGTGGTCAAGGTCGTCGGGTTCGTCGCCTCCGCGCCGGGCTTCACCGGGCAGCCCGGTGTGGTCAACGGGGCCTCGGAGTTCATCGGCGAAGTGTTCGGCGACGCCGGTGTGCATGCCCGCTCGGCGGTGGGTGTCGCCGAACTGCCGTTGGGTGCGCCGGTCGAAGTGGAGCTCATCGTCGAGGTCGAGTGACCCAACATCCGTCGTATGGAGTGCTGCGGCCGGTCACCGAATCGGCCTCAGTTCTGTTGTGCGACAACCCCGGTCCGCTGACGTTGGACGGCACCAACACCTGGGTGCTGCGAGCACCCGGCAGCGACGAGATGGTGGTCGTCGACCCCGGCCCGGATGACGACGAGCACCTGGGCCGGCTGGCAGCACTGGGCCCGATCCCGCTGGTGTTGATCAGCCATCGGCACGGCGATCACACCGACGGCATTGACAAACTGGTCGAGACGACCGGCGCTACGGTCCGTTCGGTGGGCAGCGGATTTCTGCGCGGCCTCGGCGCCCACCTACGCGACGGCGAGCTGATCGAGGCAGCCGGGCTACAGATACGGGTGCTGGCCACCCCCGGGCATACCGCCGACTCGGTGAGCTTCGTACTCGATGACGCGGTGCTGACCGGCGACACCGTACTGGGTCGCGGCACCACTGTGCTCGACGACGAGGACGGCACCCTGGTCGACTACCTGCACTCGCTGCGATTGCTGCGCGATCTGGGTGCCCGGACGGTGCTGCCCGGCCACGGCCCCGAACTGGATGACCTGGCGGCGGTCGCCGAGAGATATCTGGCCCACCGCCAGCAGCGACTGGATCAGGTTCGGCAGGCGTTGCGGGTGCTGGGTGACGACGCGACCGCCCGCCAGGTCGTCGAGCACGTCTACCGCGACGTCGACGAGTCGCTATGGGATGCCGCCGAGTCGTCGGTGCGTACTCAACTGGCATATCTCCACACCGCCCAAACCGACATTTCGGCGGGAAAGTCCGAGTAGATCGCGCCAAAACGTCGAGTTCGCTGAAGGTGGGGTGCGCCTCGCCTTCGCCGAGTCTTACCTTGCGCCGTGCGGATACTCGCTCGGTTGCGCCCTCGCCTACGGCGAGCGCTTACCTCGCTCGGCGGGCCAGACGTTCTGAGTCGCAGATCAGCACACTCTTGCCCTCCAGCCGGATCCAGCCGCGGTGGGCGAAGTCGGCCAGCGCCTTGTTGACCGTCTCGCGTGAGGCCCCGACCAGCTGAGCGATCTCCTCCTGCGTGAGGTCATGGGTGACCCGCATGGCCCCGCCCTCTTGAGTCCCGAAGCGCTGGGCCAGTTGCAGCAGCTGTTTAGCGACCCGGCCCGGCACGTCGGTGAAGATCAGGTCGGCCAGGTTGTTGTTGGTGCGCCGCAACCGGCGGGCCAGCACCCGCAGCAGCTGTTCGGCGATCTCCGGACGATCGGCAATCCAGGCGCGCAGCGCATCGCGGTCCATCGACACCGCACGCACTTCGGTGATGGTGGTGGCGCTGGAGGTCCGCGGACCCGGGTCGAAGATCGACAGCTCGCCGAACATGTCCGACGGTCCCATGATCGTCAGCAGGTTTTCCCGGCCGTCCGGTGAGCGCCGACCGATCTTCACCTTTCCGGCCAAGATGATGTAGAGCCGATCACCCGGCTCGCCCTCGTTGAACACCGTGTGGCCACGCGGGAAATCCACCGGCTGAAGTTGTTTGGTCAGCGCGGAAACAGCGGTGGGATCGACCCCCTGGAAGATTCCGGCCCTGGCCAGGATCTCGTCCACGTTGCCTCACTAACTTCAATAGGTATCCGCTGATTATTTGTCTGACTGGCGCACGCAAGCCGCCTGGGGACCGCCGGTTTTATTAGGCAGCCTTGACGTGGTGCCAACGCTACACAGAATTGCCGTATCGGGTTGGCTGAAATTGCGGATTCGGCGATGCGTGGGCATACAGCCGGGTGGGTAAGCCCGGCTCGTCGTCCAGCGGCAGCCGCCCGTCGAACCGCGACGTGTAGCCGGAGATGTTCTTCAGTGGCAACGGTCCGGTGTGCTCCCGCGCTGCCTCCCGGGCCGCCCGGGCCAACTGTTCAAGGCGCGCGACGAAGTCCGTCGCCGTCGGCCGGTCGGAGTGCAGCAGGCTCTCCAACCGCTGCAATCCGACCGTGCTGAGCATCAGGAGTCCGGGGAAACACACCGCGACGAACCAGGCCATAGCCGGGAAGTAAACCGGCGGTAGGTCTCATCGGGATCACGGAATGCCACCGGTCTGTCTGCGGTCAGTACCCTGGCAAAAGTGACGGCGGCCAAGTCTTCGGTGAAGTGGGCCACCGAGACCAGACTCGGTCTCATCCGTCGGGCCCGCCGGATGAATCGGACCCTGGCCATCGCGTTCCCGCATGTGTATTGCGAACTGGATTTCAGCAATCCGCTGGAACTCACCGTCGCCACCATTCTGTCCGCGCAGAGCACCGACAAGCGGGTCAACCTCACCACCCCCGCGGTGTTCGCGAAGTACCGAACCGCGCAGGACTACGCCCAAGCTAACCGCACCGAACTCGAAGAGCTGATCCGTCCCACCGGCTTCTACCGCAACAAAACCAACTCGCTGATCCGGCTCGGCCAGGAACTCGTCGAACGGTTCGACGGCCAGGTGCCCGGCACTATGGAAGAACTGGTGACGCTGCCCGGCGTCGGTCGCAAGACCGCAAATGTCATCCTGGGCAACGCCTTTGACATCCCGGGCATCACCGTCGACACCCACTTCGGCCGGCTGGCCCGCAGATGGCGCTGGACCGAGCAGACCGATCCGGTCAAGGTCGAGCATGCCGTCGGAGAACTCATCGAGCGACGCGAGTGGACACTGCTCAGCCACCGGGTGATCTTCCACGGCCGCCGGGTCTGCCATGCCCGCAAGCCGGCTTGCGGGGTGTGCGTGCTGGCCAAGGATTGCCCGTCCTACGGCACCGGGCCCACCGATCCGCTGATCGCCGCCGCGTTGGTCCGCGGACCGGAGACCGAACATCTGCTCGCCCTGGCCGGGCTGTAGCCGATGCGGACGTCGACCCGGTGGACGGTGGGGGTGCTGGCCATCTTGGCCGCCCTGGTGGTCGGCTTCGCTCTGGAGCGCAACGATCACCCCGCCGGGCCGGCCGAGCAGACGGCGCCGCGGGCGCACCGCGACGCCGACACCCCCGAGGCGCTGGCCGGGCCGCGGCAGCGTGCCGATCTGCCGCCGTGTCCGGCCGACGGCTCCGGCTCCGGTCCGGAGAAGCTGCGCGGGGTGTTGGTCGAGTGCGCCGCCGACGGTGTGCCCGTCGATATGGCCAAAGCGGTCGCCGGCCGGACGGTGTTGCTCAACCTGTGGGCCTACTGGTGCGGGCCGTGCGCCGACGAGCTTCCGGCGCTGCAGGAATATCAGCGCCGGGCCGGTGAACGGGTCAGCGTGCTCACCGTGCATCAGGACGAGAACGAGACGGCCGCGCTGGTCCGGATGGCCGAACTCGGCGTGCGGCTGCCAGTACTGCAGGACGGTCGGCGCGCCGTCGCCGCGGCGCTGGGTGTGCCCAACGTGATGCCGGCAACTGTGCTGCTGCGCCCCGACGGTAGCGTGGCCAAGGTGCTGCCACAGCCCTTCACCAGCGCCGACGAGATCGCCGCGGTGGTGGAGCCGGCGCTGCGGTGAGCGCCGACGACCTGCTGCGCCCCCAGCTCAGCCCACCGTGGCTCACGCCGCTGGTCGACAACGTCGACCGGGTTCCCGAGGCGTACCGCCGGCGGATGCCGCCGGAGATCCTCTCCGCGCTGACCGCGGCGACCAGCCTGCTGCCCGGATCGCGAGAAGCCGCGGTGCTGGTGCTGTTCTCCGGCCGGGAGCCCGAGGACGCCGACCTGCTGCTGACGGTGCGGGCCGGCACTCTGCGCCACCACGCCGGACAGGCCGCCTTCCCCGGCGGGGCCGCCGATCCCGGCGACACCGGCCCGGTGTTCACCGCGCTGCGCGAAGCCAGGGAGGAGACCGGGCTGGACACCGCCCGCCTACAGCCACTGGCAACCCTGGACCGGGTATTCGTGCCGCCGTCGGGGTTCTCCGTGGTTCCGGTGCTGGCGTATTCGGACGATCCGGGGCCGGTGCGGGTGGTCAACCAGTCGGAGACGGCGCACGTCGCCCGGGTGCCGCTGCGGGCCTTCACCAACCCGGCGAACCGGCTGATGGTGTACCGCGACGGCGGCGGCCTGCGCTACGCCGGTCCGGCGTTCTTACTGAACGAGATGTTGGTGTGGGGTTTCACCGGTCACGTAATCTCGGCGATGCTCGATGTCGCCGGTAGGGCACAGCCGTGGGACACCGAGAACATACGAGAGCTGGACGAGGCGATGGCGCTCGTCGGCGACGATAGTGAGGGACGGCTGTGACGGGTTCGCAATGGCTGGACATCGCCGTGATCGGTGTGGCACTGATCGCGGCGATCTCCGGGTGGCGATCGGGTGCCCTCGGGTCGCTGATGTCGTTCGTCGGGGTTCTGCTCGGGGCGATCGCCGGGGTGATGCTGGCCCCGCACGTCGTCAGTCACATCGGATCGCCCCGCGGCCGGCTGTTCGCCGCGCTGCTCTTGATCCTGGCGCTGGTGGTGATCGGCGAGGTCGCCGGCGTGGTGCTCGGGCGTGCGGTGCGCGGCTCGATCCGCAGCGGCCCGGTCCGGGCGATCGACTCATTGGTCGGGGTGGCCCTGCAACTGGTGGTGGTGCTGGTCGCCGCCTGGCTGCTGGGCAGTCCGCTCACGTCATCCAGCCAGCAGAATCTCGCGGCCGCGGCAAGCGGATCGAAGGTGATCACCGAGGTCGACAAGTACGCGCCCGGATGGTTGCGATCGGTCCCCAAACGGATGTCGGCGCTGTTGAGCACCTCGGGTTTGCCCACCGCCCTGGAGCCGGCCGGTGGCAGCACCCCGATCCACGCGGTCGACCCGCCCGATCCGACACTGGCCGACAGCCTGGTGGTGGCCAAGACCCGGCCCAGCGTCGTCAAGATGCGCGGTGTCGCGACGGCCTGCCAAAAGGTCTTGGAGGGAACGGGTTTCGTCATCGCCCCCAACCGGGTGATGTCCAACGCGCATGTGGTGGCTGGATCGGACAGCGTCACCGTGGAAGCCGAGGGCAAGAAGTACGACGCCACGGTGGTGTCGTATGACCCGAACGCCGACATCTCCATCCTCGACGTTCCGGGGCTGCCGCAGCAGCCGCTGGTGTTCGCCGAGGCGCCGGCCAAGACCGGGACCGATGCGGTGGTTCTCGGCTATCCCGGCGGCGGTGATTTCGTCGCAACTCCTGCCCGGGTCCGCGAGATCATCGAACTGAGCGGCCCCGATATCTACAAGACCACTACGGTCAACCGGGAGGTCTACACCATCAGAGGGCTTGTCCGGCAAGGTAATTCGGGTGGTCCGATGATCAACCGCGCCGGCCAGGTGATCGGCGTGGTGTTCGGCGCGGCGGTCGACGACAACGACACCGGTTTCGTGATGACCACCGAAGAGGTGTCCCGTCAGCTGGCCAAGATCGGCAACTCCGCCAAGGTGCCCACCGGGGCCTGCGTCAACGGGTGATTACATCCGGTCCTGTACAAGAAAACCGTGCAGCTGCTCGTTCACCTCGTCCGGCGCCTCCTCGTGGGCGTAATGTCCCACCCCGGGCAGCGTGTGAAAACCGCCGTGCGGAGCCCAATGTCGGCTGCGCTCAACGGGATCGGATAACACGTAAGGGTCCGCCTCGCCGCGCAGATGCAGCAGCGGCACCGTGACCGTGCGGTCCATCAACGTCATGAACCGGGAACCTTCGGCCCGAAATTGGCTGCGCACCGCCCAGCGCTGATATTCCAGCGCCGAGTGTGCCGCCGACGGAATCTGAATAGCCTGCCGCAGATGACCGATGGTCTCGGAAAAGTCTTCTGAGCCAAGCCATCCGCGACAAGCGCGGGCTCGCACCAGTATCTCGACTGCCGCGCCGTTGTCGCGGGTGAGCCGGTGTTCGGGCCACATCGGAACCTGGTAGCGCAGCAGGCTGGGCAGCAGCGCGCGGCGCTGCGCCGGGCAGCCGAACACCGAGTTACGCAGCGCCGACGGGTGGGGAGAGCTGATCAGCGCGATGGCCCGCACCGCCCGCGAGTGCAACACCGCGGTGGCCCAGCAGACCAGTCCGCCGTCGGCATGGCCCACCAGGGTCGCCGAGGTGTGCCCCAGTGCGCGAACCAATCCTGCGGTGTCCCCGGCCAGCGTCCAGCCGTCGTATCCGCGCGGTGGTTTGTCGCTGCCGCCGTACCCGCGCAGGTCCACCGCCACCACCCGGGCGCCGGTAAGCCCACGTAGTTGGTGGCGCCAGGACCACCAGAACGATCCGAAGCCGTGCAGCAGGATCACCAGCGGGCGCGCGGTCGGCGGAGTCTCGTCGTCGGGGTCGGCCAGGGCTTCGACGCATTGAAACCGGATCCCGTTCGCGTGCACGTCATGATGACGCCACGGCCCGGCGATGCGGGTGACGGACGGGTCTGGCGGGGTCATCACCAACCGGAGCGGCCGCCCGGCAGCCGATCGTCCAGGGGCGGATCGAACTTCGAGGTGGGCCGTCCGGACTCGGCCCACACCGCTGCGGTGGCGTCGTACCCACTCTCACTGGTCAGTCGTACCGGCTCCGGGTTGCCGGTCACCACCGTGTCGGTGATGACGGCGGTGGTGTCGGTGCTGGCCGAGTCGGAGTCGATGTCGGTGATGATGGCGGCCGACGCCGTTTCGGGCTCGGTCCGGGCGATTGCCTTGGTGGAGCCGACCGCCCGGGGGGTGGCGGTCACCTCGGCGGAGGGTGTTGACCCGGTGGCTTTCGGTGTTTCGATCGCGCCGGCCGCTCCACCGGTTGAGCCGGCCGCTCCACCGGCTGAGCCGGGCATCGTGGTGATCCGGGCCCCGCCCGTCCACTCCGGCGAAGACGCCGGGATAGCGGTCGCCGGAGCGGGTGGTGTGCTCCCGGTGCGCCCGGAGCTTCCGCCGAATTTGGACAGGCCCGGGCTCAGTGCCGCCGTCGTTTCCTTGACCGAC
>CAYPTG010000049.1:0-10722 GCA_964413455.1 uncultured Mycobacterium sp.
ATCGTTGCGGTCACCGCCTGCCCGACCGGCATCGCGCACACCTATATGGCCGCCGACGCGCTGAAGATGGCCGGGGAGCGGGCCGGGGTCCAGGTCGTCGTGGAGACCCAGGGCTCCTCCGGCAGCACCCCGCTGGCCCCGGCCACCATCGCCGCCGCAGACGCCGTCATCTTCGCCACCGACGTCGGGGTCAAGGACCGGCAGCGCTTTGCCGGCAAGCCGGTGATCGCCTCCGGGGTCAAGCGGGCGATCAACGAGCCAGACGCAATGATCGCCGAAGCCGTTGCCGCGGCAGATAATCCGCGGGCGGCCCGGGTGGCGTCCGCCGCGCCGGCCGACGAAGCCGCCGCACCGGCGGCCGGCCTGGGGTGGGGCACCCGGCTGCGGCAGATTCTGCTGACCGGGGTCAGCTACATGATCCCGTTCGTCGCCGCGGGCGGGCTGCTGATCGCGCTGGGTTTCCTGCTGGCCGGCTACGAGATCGCCAATACCCCTGCCGGACAGTCGGATTCGCTGGCGCACAGCATCGTCACCGGCAACTCGCTGACCAACCTGCCCAGCGGCGGGCTGCTGCAATACCTGGGGGCGGTGCTGTTCACCCTCGGCGGGCTGGCGTTCGGGTTTCTGGTGCCGGCACTGGCCGGCTACATCGCGTTCGCCATCGCCGACCGGCCGGGCCTGGCCCCCGGGTTCACCGCCGGCGCGGTCGCGGTGATGGTGGGCGCCGGCTTCATCGGCGGCATCGTCGGCGGCCTGATCGCCGGGTTCGCCGCGCTGTGGATCAGCCAGTGGAACGTCCCGGTGTGGTTCCGCGGGCTGATGCCGGTGGTGGTGATCCCGCTGTTGGCTTCGCTGATCGTCGGGCTGCTGATGTTCCTGCTGCTGGGCCGGCCGCTGGCCGCGGTCACCGCCGGGCTGACCCGCTGGCTGGGCGGGCTCTCCGGCGGTTCGGTGATCCTGCTGGGCGTCATCCTGGGCCTGATGATGTGCTTCGACCTGGGCGGTCCGGTCAACAAGGCGGCCTATGCGTTCGCCACCGCGGGCCTCAACATCGCCGAGCCGTCCAGCTTGCGGATCATGGCCGCGGTGATGGCCGCCGGGATGGTGCCACCGCTGGCCATGGCGCTGGCCACCACGCTGCGCCCGGGACTGTTCAGCGAGCCGGAACGAGAGAACGGGCGGGCGGCCTGGCTGCTGGGCGCCTCGTTCATCTCCGAGGGCGCGATCCCCTTCGCCGCGGCCGACCCGTTCCGGGTGATCCCGTCGATGATGGCCGGCGGCGCGCTGACCGGCGCGCTGATCATGGCCACCGACGTCACGCTCAAGGCCCCGCACGGCGGCATCTTCGTGTTCTTCGCCATCGGCAAGCTGCTGTGGTTCCTGGTGGCCCTGGCCGCCGGCACGGTAGTCGCCGCGCTGGCGGTGATCGCCGCTAAGCAGTTCGCGTCGTCCGCCGCCCGGCCCGACACCGTGTCGCCTTCCGCCGAAACCGCCGTTTCGGCGTGAAAGTTCGAGTAACAATCACCATTACGTCGCTCTCGGCACCCACCAAGAACTCGAAGGAGTCACCATGCCCAGCAAGACCGTCACCGTCGGTTCGGCGGTCGGACTGCACGCCCGGCCCGCTGCGGTCATCTCCGAGGCGGTGGTCAACTCCGGTGTCCCGGTGACGCTGTCGCTGGATGGCGGCGAACCGGTGGATGCCGGTTCGGCGTTGATGATCATGACGCTGGGCGCCGGCCACGGCGCGTCGGTCACCGTCACCTCCGACGACGAGTCGGTGGTGGACACCATCGCCGGGTTGGTCGAGCAGGATCTCGACGCCTGACCAGAGGTCTGAATTTGCCGAAATCTACGAAATGGTGCGATTTACTCGCACTTTCACGCCGAAACGGCGGTTTGGGCGGAGGATGACCAGGCGTTGTAGCCGCCCAGCACATCGCTGACGTCACCGAATCCGTGTGAGCGCAGCAAGCTCGCCGCCACCGAGGACCGGTACCCGCCGGCACAGTAGACGACCGTCGGGCGCGCCGGATCCAGCTCGCCGATACGGGCCGGCAATTGCCCCACCGGGATGTTGACGGCGCCGCCGATCACGCCCGCCTCGGTCTCGCCGGGGTTGCGGACGTCGACCAACTGCAGGTCCGGCACTTCCGCGATCCGCTCGCCCAGGGCGGTCACCGTCAGCCGGGAGGCGCCCTGCACGTCGTCGCGGTGGGTGAACATCACCTCGTCGGGGTTGGCCAGATAGCCGATCACCCGGTCATACCCGATGCGGGCCATCCGGTTCTTACCCTCCAGCTCCCGTCCCGGCTCGTCGAACAGGATCAGGTCGGTGTCGGGCGCCAGCACCGAACCGGCGATTTCGGCGTAGCGGCCGTCCAGCCCGATGTTCACCGCGCCGCGCAGATGCCCCAGCGCGAAATCCTCCGGGGACCGGCCGTCGACCAGCACCGCGCCGGCGGCCATCGCCGCCCGCACCTCGTCGTAGCTCATCGCAGCCGGCGGCGCCGACTCGTCCAGCAGCTCCCGACCCTTGCGGTTGAGGATCGCGTTGTAGACGAAGTAGCCGGGCGCAGGCGGCTGGCCCTCGGTGACGAGTTCGACGAAGGCGGCCTTGTCCGGGGCTTGCAGCGCATGGTTGGTGCGACGCTGCTCACCGATGGTGGAGCTGCGCTCGGTGGACAGGTTCTTGCCGCAGGCCGAGCCGGCGCCGTGCGCCGGGTACACCCGGGTCGGATCGGGCAGCGGCATCAGCTTGTGGTGCAGCGACTCGTACAGCCGGTCGGCCAGCTCGTCGCTGGTGAAGCCGATCGAGGCCAGCAGGTCGGGGCGGCCGACGTCGCCGATGAACAAGGTGTCACCGGTCAGCACGCCGTAGGGCACGGTGTCGCCGGGGCGCTCGTAGACCACGATGCTCATCGACTCCGGGGTGTGCCCGGGTGTGTGCAGGAACTCCAGCTGCACCTGGCCCAGCGAATAGCGCTCGCCGTCGGCGACCGGCAGGTAGTCGAACTCGGGCTGGGCCACCGAGGAGTAGACGATCTTGGCGCCGGTGGCCCGGGCCAGCTCCAGGTGGCCGGAGATGAAGTCGGCGTGGAAGTGGGTTTCGATGACCAGCTCGATCCTCATGCCGAGTTCCTCAGCGTCGCTGAGGTATTCGCTGATGTCGCGCTGCGGGTCGACGACGACGGCGCGGCCGGTGCTCTCGTCGCCGATCAGATACGACGCGTGCGACAGGCAGTCCAGGTAGTACTGGATGAACTTCATGGTTTACCTCCGATGTCGGTATACCTAGGGGGGTATCTGAGCTCTAGGTTACACGCTCCACCAGCGTTCCAACACCCGGGCCAATCCGTCGGCCCCGTTGGCCGCGGTGACTTCGTTGGCCGCGGCGATGGCCTCCGGGTGGGCGTTGCCCATCGCCACCCCGTGGCCGGCCCAGCGCAGCATCGGCACATCGTTGGGCATGTCGCCGAAGGCCACCACGTCACCGGCGGCGATGTCCAGCGGCCGGGCCACCTCGGCCACCCCGACCGCCTTGCTGACGCCGAGCGCACCGATCTCGATCAGCCCGTCGTTGGTCGAGTAGGTGATGTCACCGAGCAGTCCGATATGCCGGCGCAGTGCCGCAGCCAACTCCGCGCTGGGCATCCCGGGCATGCGGACCAGCAGTTTGACCGCCGGGGCGCTCAGCAGATCTTCGTGGGACACCTCGGTGTTGTCCGGGTTCAGCCAGGCGTGCTCGTAGCCCGGGGCGCTGACGAACTGCGGGGTGGCCGTGTCGTGCGCGCTGCGTCCGATCCGCTCGGCGGCCAGCCCGACCCCCGGCACCACCCGGGTGGCGATTTCGGCCAGTTCGGTCAGCACGTCAGTCGGCAGCGTCTGCGCCGAGATGATGCGGTCGGTGGCCGCGTCGTACACCACCGCCCCGTTGGCGCATACCGCCATCGGAGCGAACCCGAGAGCGTCGGCCACCGGCGGAATCCACCGCGGCGGACGGCCGGTGGCCAGCACGAATTGCGCGCCACCGGCCACCGCGGCCGCCACCGCATCGCGGGTGCGGGTGGTCACCCGCTCGTCGGGATCGAGCAGGGTGCCGTCGACGTCGGTGGCGATCAGAACCGGCGGCATCAGGGCTGTATCACGGCTGGTATCAAGGCTTTTCGGGATCGTCTCAAGATCCTTCAGAGGTGCGGCGCGCACGCTCAGCCAGTTCAGCCGCCTCCAACCGGGCGGCCTCCTCCAGCGTCGGCGCACCGCCACCCAGGCGGTGCGGCACCCAGTAGGCACCGGCCGGATGCGGGTAGCGCTCCTGCACCTCGTGCAGCATCGTCGTCATCGACGCGCGCAGCGCGGCACCGATCTCCTCGACCGTGCCCACCGGCGGGATTGGCTCGCCCACCCGCACGACGATCGGAATCTTGTTGCGCCGCAAGTCTTTCGGATGACCTTTGGTCCACATCCGGTGCACACCCCAGATGATCATCGGCAGAATCGGCACCTGCGCGTCCAGCGCCATCCGGGCCGCCCCGGACTTGAACTCCTTGAGCTCGAAACTACGGCTGATGGTGGCCTCCGGGTACACCCCGACCAGCTCGCCCTCCCGCAGTTTCCGCACCGCCTCGGCGTAAGCCGCCGCGCCGGCGGACCGGTCGACCGGGATGCAGCGGGCGCGGGTGATGATGAACTTCACCAGCTTGTCGTTCAGCGCCTCCGCCTTAAGCATGTAGCGGATACGGCGCCGGCGGTGCCGAGTCGCCAGCCCGGCCGGCAGGAAGTCGATGTAGCTGGTGTGGTTGATGGCCACCACCGCGCCGCCTCGGGTCGGGACGTTCTCCATCCCCTCGCAGGTCAGCGTGCTGCCCACGGCGCGCATCGCGGTCGCCGAGGCGATCTCCAGGGTGCGGAAGAAGGGTTCCATCGCGGCTAGCCCGTTCCACCGCCCCGCTGCTGACGGCGCGCCGCCCGCTCGGCCAACTCGGCGACCTCCATCTCGCTGGCCTGCGCCATGGTCGGGGCGCCGCCGCCGAGGCGATGCGGCACCCAGTATTCGCCGGGCGGGTACGGGCCGTAGGCGTCTTGCACCTGTTCGAGCAGATGCTGCATCCGGGAATGCAGCAACGCGGTCAGCTCGGCAGGAGGCAGCGTCGGGTAAATCGGTTCGCCGACGGCGATCGAGATCGGCACCTTGGGCCGCCACATCTTCTTCGGATGGTCCTTGGTCCAAATCCGCTGGGCGCCCCAGACGATGTGCGGGATGATCGGCACGTCGGCGGCGATCGCCATCCGGGCCGCGCCGGACTTGAACTCCTTGAGTTCGAAACTACGGCTGATCGTCGCCTCCGGGTACACCCCGACCAGCTCGCCGGCCTTGAGCGCCTGCACCGCCGCGTCGAACGACGCCGCGCCGGCGGACCGGTCGACCGGAATGTGGCGCATCCCACGCATCAGCGCGCCGCCGACACCGTGGTCGAAGATCTCCTTCTTGGCCATGAAGCGCACCTTGCGGCCCAGACCCTGCTGGTAAGCGGGCAGGCCGGCGAAGGTGAAGTCCAGGTAGCCGGTGTGGTTGATGGCGATGACGGCGCCGCCGACCCGCGGCAGGTTCTCCACCCCGGTCACGGTGAACCGCAGACCCTGGATTCGCCACATCAGCCGAGCGCTGCCGATCACACTGCCGTATAGCGGTTCCACGACCGTCAGCCTACCCGCGGGCGGCTAAGCTCATGGGTATCTGCGCCACTCTCGGGAAGGGGATTTATGCAGGTCACCTGCATCGGCCACGCCGGCTTTCGGATCGACACCCAGGCCGGCAGCATCCTGTGCGACCCGTGGGTGAACCCGGCCTACTTCGCCTCGTGGTTCGTCTTTCCGGACAACAGCGAGTTGGACTGGGACGCCCTGGGCGACTGCGATTACCTCTACGTCTCCCACCTGCACAAGGACCACTTCGATCCGCAGCTGCTCACCGATCACGTCAACAAAGACGCCGTCGTGCTGCTGCCGGACTATCCGGTGCCCGACCTCAAACGGGAGCTCGAAGCGCTGGGCTTCCACCGGTTCTTCGAGACCGAGGATTCGGTCAAGCATCGGGTCAGCGGCCCCAAGGGCGACCTGGACGTGATGATCGTCGCGCTGCGCGCCCCGGCCGACGGCCCGATCGGGGATTCCGGCCTGGTCCTGTCCGACGGCACCACGACGATGTTCAACATGAATGACTCCCGGCCGCTGGGCGTCGACATGCTCGCTGAGTTCGGCTCGATCGACGTGCACATGCTGCAGTACTCCGGCGCGATCTGGTATCCGATGGTCTACGACATGCCCGAGCGCGCCAAGGAAGCGTTCGCCACCCAGAAGCGGCAGCGCGGGATGGACCGCTGCCGGCAGTACATCGCCGACGTCGGCGCCACCTGGGTGATCCCGTCGGCCGGCCCGCCGTGCTTCCTGGACCCCGAGCTGCGGTTCCTCAACGACGACCAGGGCGACCCGGCCAACATCTTCCCCGACCAGATCGTCTTCCTGGATCAGATGCGCCAGCACGGGCATCACGGCGGGCTGCTGATGATCCCCGGGACGAAGGCCGATTTCCGTGGTTCCCAACTGATTTCGCTGACCCAGCCGATGCCCGACGACGAGGTTGAGGAGATCTTCACCACCGGGAAGGCCGACTACATCGCCGCCTACGCCGAGCGGATGGCCCCGGTGCTGGCCACCGAAAAGGCCGGCTGGGCACCGGCGGCCGGAGAGTCGCTGCTGGAGCCGCTGCGTGCCCGGTTCGAGCCGATCATGCTGCAAAGCGACCTGATCTGCGACGGCATCGGGTATCCGGTGGAGCTGAAGATGGGGCCGGAGTCGGTGGTGCTGGACTTCCCGAAACGCACTGTGCGAGAACCGATTCTGGACGAGAAGTTCCGCTACGGCTTCGAGATCGCACCGGAGCTGGTACGCACCGTGCTGCGCGACAACGAGCCGGACTGGGTCAACACCATCTTCCTGTCCACCCGCTTCAAGGCGCGCCGGGTCGGCGGCTACAACGAGTACCTGTACACGTTCTTCAAATGCCTGACCGATGAGCGGATCGCCTATGCCGACGGCTGGTTCGCCGAAGCCCACGACGACAGCTCGACGGTGACGCTGGACGGCTGGGAGGTGCAGCGCCGCTGCCCGCACCTGAAGGCCGACCTGTCGAAGTTCGGTGTGGTCGAGGGCACCCGACTGACCTGCAACCTGCACGGCTGGGAGTGGGACTTGCAGACCGGCCGCTGCCTGACCACCAAGGGTCATCCTTTGCGCTGCTCGAAGCTGTGAGCGGCCCGCCGCGGCAGTACTACGACGACGGGCTGGTGCAGTTGGATCGGCGTGCGCTGACCCTGCGCCGCTACCACTTCCCTTCCGGCACAGCCAAAGTTATTCCGCTGCGTGATATTGAGGCCTACCGGGCCGAGCCGCTGGGTGCGCTGGTGCAGCGGTTCCGGATTTGGGGTAGCTCGGATCTGCGGCGCTGGCTGCCGCTGGATGTGCGCCGGCCGTGGAAGTCCACCCTGGTGACTCTCGATGTGCCGGGCACCTGGCCCAGCCCGGCGTTCACCCCGGAGGATCCGGAAGAGTTTCTGGCGATGCTGGCCGAGGTGCTGGAGGAGCGCTAGTTAGGGCTCCCAGACCAGCTGCCGCAGCTCGGAACGCTCGTCGCCGGCGGTGTCGTACACCCGCACGATGCCCTCGTCACCGGGCTGCAGATAGGTCGACTCGCCGTAGTCGGTGTAGCGGGTGGCGCCGATGCCGATCAGGACGTGGCCGGGATGACCACTGGCCACCATCAGCGCGCCGACGTCCTCCAGCGGGGTGTCCGGCGAGCCCTTCTGGTTGGCCAACCGCTCGACGATCCAGTCCAGCAGCACCTCGCCGTAGTAGGAGTAGCCGAGCAGCGGGCTGTCCACCCCGTACTCGTGGTGCGCGCCGTCGGCGGTGCGCAGATGGCACAGCAGCCGCAGCTTGGCGGTCGGGCCGTCCGGGGTCAGGTCGTGGGCCTCAAAGAATTGAGCCGCAACACCTTTGGAGGCCGGCCCCCAGTTTTTCTTGTGGCTGATCTTGGCCGCACCCGGCCGGCGGATCGAGCAGTCGTTGAACGCCCCGAGCGCGAACGGGCGCAGGTCCACGACGGTGTCCCCGTTCCAGCGCACCTCGCAGGCCAGCCCCACCTCCGGCTCGATCTGCAGGTTCAGCGGGCCGTCCTGCGTGCCGACCTCCGGCACGATCAGCGCGTCGTGGGACAGCGGGAACTCGCCCAGGAAGCTGTCGTAACCCGGTGCGTACCACGGGAAGATGCCCTTGGGTGCGTCACCCTGGCTGGCCACACTGACGAAATCGGCTGCCTCACCGGCTTGTTCGAGATGCCCGGCGAAGTTGCCGGCCACCCCGAAGCCGAACCAGCTGCGCAGTTCGTCGAGTTCCAGTTCGATCACGCCAGCACCTCCGTGCCCACGAACGGCACCAGCGCAGCGGGCACCCGCACGCTGCCGTCGGGCTGTTGATGGTTCTCCAGGATCGCCACCAGCCAGCGGGTGGTGGCCAGCGTGCCGTTGAGGGTGGCGGCGATCTGGGTCTTGCCGTTCTCGTCGCGATAGCGGGTGGCCAGCCGGCGGGCCTGAAACGTCGTGCAGTTCGACGTCGAGGTCAGCTCGCGGTAGGCCTGCTGGGTGGGCACCCACGCCTCGCAGTCGTACTTGCGGGCCGCCGAGGAGCCGAGATCGCCTGCGGCAACGTCGATTACCCGATACGGCACCTCGATGAGCGCCAACATCTGACGCTGCCAGTCCAGTAGCCGCTGGTGCTCGGCTTCGGCGTCTTCGGGGCGGCAGTAGACGAACGCCTCGACCTTGTCGAACTGGTGCACCCGGATGATGCCGCGGGTGTCCTTGCCGTAGCTGCCGGCCTCCCGGCGGAAACACGACGACCAGCCGGCGTAGCGGCGCGGCCCGTCCGACAGGTCGATGATCTCGTTCGCGTGGTAGCCGGCCAGCGGCACCTCCGAGGTACCGACCAGATAGAGATCGTCGGCGGCCAGGTGGTAGACCTCTTCGGCGTGCGCGCCGAGAAAACCGGTGCCGCCCATTACTTCCGGGCGAACCAGCACCGGCGGGATCATCAGGGTGAACCCGTTGTCGGTCGCCAGCCGCACCGCCAGTTGCAGCAGGCCCAGTTGCAGCAGCGCACCGCGGCCGGTGAGGAAGTAGAACCGGGAGCCGGCCACTTTGACGCCGCGTTCGGTGTCGATCAGGCCCAGCGCCTCGCCCAGCTCCAGGTGGTCGCGCGGGTTGTCGATCACCGGAGGCTCGCCGACCACGTCGAGCACCGCGAAGTCGTCCTCGCCGCCGGCGGGCACCCCGTCGAGCACCACGTTGGGCACGCTCTGGTGTGCGGTGGTGAACGTCTCCTCGGCCTGTGCCTGGCGCGTCTCGGCGTCACGAACCTCGGCGGCCAACTGCTTGGCCCGCTCCAGCAGCGCCGGACGGTCCTCGGATCGCGCCGCGCCGACGCTCTTGCTGGCCGCCTTCTGCTCGGCGCGCAGCGTGTCGGCCGCCGCGATGGCCGCGCGTCGGGCGGTGTCGGCCTCGATCAGCGCATCCACCAGGGCCGGGTCTTCGCCGCGGCTGCGCTGCGAACGGCGCACCGCATCGGGGTCCTCACGCAGCAGTTTGAGGTCGATCACGTCTGCACCCTAACCGCCACGTCGAGGGCCGGTTTCCGCAGGTCCACCGGGTGGGCATCGGGCGACGCCGGAACGCCCGGCGCGCCGCACTTGGCAGGTCGGTGCGCCGACCTGCCACAATGGAACCGATGTTGGAGCTATCTGATGCCCCGCCGGTGCAGGACGACGCGCCTGAGCAGCCGCGCAGCCGCTGGCCGGGGGCCTTGCAAGCGAAGTCGGCGCGCCGTGCGCTGCTGCTGACCGCGCTGGGCGGCCTGCTGATCGCCGGGACGGTCACCGCCCTGCCGATCCGCGACAATCCCGCGCTCAAGGGCTATATACCGACCGACAAGCTGGTGCCCGCGGCGAACCCGGCCTTTGCCGAGGCGAAGGAAGGCTACTGCCTGAACTGGGCCGATAACGCCATCGACCAGGCCGTCATCGTCGACTGCGCCGGCGACCACCGGTTCGAGGTAGCCGAATCGGTCGATATGCGGACCTTCCCGGGAGCGGAGTTCGCGCCGAACGCCGATCCGCCGTCCCCGGAGCGCATCCAGCAGATCACCCTGGAGCAGTGCCAGCCGGCGGCCGAGCGCTACCTGGGCGCCAGGTACGACCCGAACAGCCGGTTCTCCATCAGCCTGCTGTGGGCCGGCGATAAGGCCTGGAAGCACTCCGACGAGCGGCGGTTGCTGTGCGGGCTGCAACTACCCGGCCCGGGCAACCAGCAGCTGGTGTTCCAGGGCCGGGTCGGTGACTCCGATCAGTCCAAGGTCTGGCCGACCGGCACCTGCCTGGGTATCGACCCGGCGACCAACCAGCCCAATGACGCGGCCGTCGACTGCGCGACCCCCCATGCGATGGAGGTCACCGGCACCGTCAACCTGGCCGAGAAGTTCCCCGGCGGGCTGCCGTCGGACGCCGATCAGGACGCGTTCATCAAAGAGGTGTGCAATTCGATGACCGACGCCTATCTGGCCCCGGTCAGGTTGCGCGACACCACCCTGACGCTGATCTACAACACGGTGTCG
>CAYPTG010000050.1:0-10677 GCA_964413455.1 uncultured Mycobacterium sp.
CAGCACGGCCTTGAGCCGTTCCTCGAACTCACCGCGGTACTTCGCGCCGGCCACCATGGAGCCCAGGTCCAGCGAGATGACGGTCTTGTCCCGCAGACTTTCCGGCACGTCGCCGTCGATGATCCGCTGAGCCAGGCCTTCGACGATCGCGGTCTTGCCGACTCCTGGCTCACCGATGAGCACCGGATTGTTCTTGGTGCGACGGCTCAGCACCTGGATGACGCGGCGAATCTCGTTGTCGCGCCCCACAACTGGGTCCAGCTTGCCTTCCCGCGCGCGGGCGGTCAGGTCGGTGGAGTACTTCTCCAGCGCCTGGTACTTGGACTCCGGGTCGGCGCTGGTCACCCGCGCACTACCGCGGACCTTGGTGAAAGCCTCGCGCAGTGCCTGCGGGGACGCGCCGGCGCCGGTCAGCAGCTTGGCTACTTCGCTGTCCCCGGTGGCCAGGCCGACCATCAGGTGCTCGGTGGAGACGTACTCGTCGTCCATCTCGGTGGCCAACTGCTGGGCGGCGTTGATCGCCGCCAGGGACTCGCGGGACAGCTGCGGCTGCGAGGTCGCGCCGCTGGACGACGGGAGCCGGTCGACGAGGTTCTGCGCCTCGGTCCGGATCGTCGACGGGCTGACCCCGACTGCCTCAAGCAATGGCCCGGCGATGCCGTCGGTCTGGGTGAGCAGCGCCAACAGCAGATGGGCGGGTCGGATCTCCGGGTTGCCGGCCGCACTGGCCGCCTGCAACGCCGCGGTCAGCGCCGCCTGGGTCTTCGTGGTCGGGTTGAACGAATCCACGACACCTCCATTTCTCCTGGTTAAAGCTTGTCGAGGTATATAACACCGGAGACCTTGAGTCTGTTCCACTCAAGTTTATTGTGGTGTCAGCTACCTCGGACAGATTGCCGGGCCGGCTCCGGCCACCGTCGCTGTCCCGCGGTCGCCGCCATGGGGCCGATCCCTCAGCGAACCGCTACCGCGCCAGCTCCACGGGGGCGCAACGGTGACCTCAAAGCCTGAAAAGCGTTGCCATCAGCAACTTTAGGGGTCTACGGCTCGTTGGAGGTGTAAACCGTAGACCACGCAGGCATGTTGCGTAGTTGAACGAGCAAACATAGAAAAATTGCTCAATTCCGCCCACGGCTGAATCTGCCGTTGTTACATTGCGCAACCTAAGACCTTTTCCGACCCGAGCAGTAAGGACGTCAACGATGCTGTCCACCGAAACCAACCGGAAGACCCGTCGGCTGGCCGCCAAGGCCAAGGCCGGGACCGCCGCCAAGGCAATGGCGCTGACCGGGACCGTCGCGGTCACCGCCGCCGCGCTGACCTCCGCGATCACCCCGGCGACCACCCAGGCCGACGTGCAGAAGATCAACGTCGCGCTGACCGGCTCCACCGAGATGATGCCGTACACCTGCGGCGAAAGCCCCCATACAACCACCTGCTACCCCTACGCGACCTGGGGCGTCGGCGTGCTGGGCGGCATGCTGCCCACGCTGTTGGACGCCATGAAGATGAACCCCCTCTCGAACGTGCTGGCACAAGTCGGCTACGACTTCCTCGGCAACGCCGCCACCACCAAGGGGCTCTACAACAAGATCAACGCCCTGGACTACATCCCCGTCAGCGAGATTGCCAACGGGACCTGTAAAGAAGCCGAACAGACCGCGTGCCGTACGACGTTCATCATCACCACTGGGATCGGCTCATTCGGAGTCACCGACACCATTCATGCACTGAACGAGGCCGCGACCGGTCACACCCGCTCCGGCTACGACGACCTCAAGGCCGTCCCTAATGGCAGCGGGCTCACCCAAGTCTCGGCCATCTACCTCAACAACATGTTCCGGCCCAACGGCGGTATCGCCTCCCGCTTCCCCAAGCTGATGGAACTGTTCGGCCTGCACCCCAACATGCCCACGACCGGGGAGGTCGGCGCCAACGCCGACGACTCCAGCGTCTTCAGCTGGATTACCGACTTCACCTGGGCGTACAACACCCTGGCCGACTTCCCCATCACCGCCAGCCCACTGGCGCTGCTCAACTCGCTGTTTGCCGCGGTCCCCCCGCCAGAGCTGATCCAGCAACTGCAGACCCCCGGCGGCGTGTTCGACAAGCTCACCGCAGTGTTCACCTCTGCGGCGGGCACCCTCACTGCCCAGTCGGAAAACCCGTTAGCCAGCCTGCCGTCCGAAACCCAGTGCGGCAACGACATTTGTGGCTATACCAACAACGCCCTGCTGTTGGTTAATTCAGCCGCCTCGGGCAACGCCCCGTACCCCTTCCAGACGAGCTACACCATGACCGGGGCGAACAGGACCGTGCTCCCGATCCTCTATCCGGCCTACATCGCCTCCGATCTGATCAATCCGCTGCTGAAGAAAATCAACAGTCCGTACCTGGTAGGCACCCCACTGGCCGACATCTTGGCCCCGGCGCTGAAGATCCTGATCAACACCGCCTACAGCGACATCGTCACCCCGGACATGCTTGACACCATCGACGAACACAACCTGAGCGGACTCACGTACGCGCAGGAGGGCTACGTCGCATACGACCGGACGTTCTACCAGACATCCCCGGACAGCCCAACGCCATTCGCCTGGTTCAAGAACCCCGAGATGACCGCCGATCAGACCAAAGCGGCCCGCCAGGCGGCCGTCAAGGCGTTCACCGACGCCCTCAAGGCTCAGGCGCAGAAGCCGCTCTTCGGGATCCTGGTGCCCAACACCATCCCCGACAGCAGCCAGTCGGCTCCGGCCGCCAGCAGCGCTCAGGCGGCGGTGCCACAGTCGGCCGCGGCCGAGGCGGCTCCGGTGGTCAGCGAACCGGCACCCGCGGTCAGCGAGCCGGCCCCAGTGGTCTCCGAGCCCGCACCCGCGGTGACCGTGTCGGCGCCGGTGGTCTCCGAGCCTGCACCCGCGGTCAGCGAGCCGGCACCGGTCGTCTCCGAGCCCGCACCGGCGGTCTCCGAGTCCGCCCCCGCGGTCTCCGAGCCGGCACCGGCGGTCAGCGAGCCAGACATCGCACCCGTCGCCGACAGCGAGCCGGCGGCACCGACAGCGCCCGCGGCCACCGCGAGCCAGGCCGGATCCAGCGACAACGGCAACGGCGGCTCCACCACCCGCGCACATCGCGGCGGCGGACGGGGCTAATCAGCGAGAACCCCCCACTGCGACCCCCGGGCCCCGGACACTGGCCCGGGGGTCGCCTCTTCTTCTCCCCCTGGACGGTTCTAGCCCCTGTACGTTTGCTCCGGTGAGCAACCTGGTTTCCGCGCTGCCCGAGCTGTTCCCGCTGGCGCTGATCATCGCGGCCTCGCCACTGTCGATCATCCCCGGCATCCTGATGCTGCATACCCCGCACCCGCGGCCCACCGGCCTGGCCTTCCTGATCGGCTGGGTGCTGGGCATCGCGGTCATCACCGCGGCGTTCGTCGCCGGCGCCGACCTGGCCGGCGGACTGAATCATCCGCCCCGCTGGGCCCCGTATGTGCGCATCGTGATCGGCGCCGTGCTGATCGCCGGCGCGCTGTACCGATGGCTGACCCGGCACAGCGCCTCGCACTCCCCGAAATGGATGCGGTCGATGACCTCGATCGGGCCGGGCCGGGCGCTGGTCACCGCGGCGGTGCTGACGGTGGCCAACGTCAAGGTGCTGGCCATGTGCGCGGCCGCCGGGGTGGCCATCGGCACCGCGGCGTTGGGCCGGCCCGGCGCGCTGCAGGCGGTCGCCGTGTTCACCGCGCTGGCCGCCTCGTCGGTGGCGATCCCGGTGCTGGCCTATCTGGTCGCCGGCGACCGGCTGGACGGGCCACTCAACCGGCTCAAGGCCTGGATGGAGCAGAACCACGGTGTGCTGGTCGCCGCGATCCTGCTGTTCATCGGTGTGGCCCTGCTGTACAAGGGAATTCACGCGCTTTAGTCGAGTCGACGATGCCGGCGCACAGCGCCGGAAGAGGAGCGAGACCGGTCACTCCAGCCGGGCCTACAATCGGCTTCCGTGGGCTTGGAAGACCGCGAATCGCTGCGGGTGGTGCAGTCCGTGCTGGACGGCCCGGCCGCCGAAGTCCTGGTCCGGCGCTTCTACGCCACCTGGTTCGCCCGCGACCCCTCGGTGCGTGATCTGTTCCCGGCCGACCTGGACCACCAGCGTCCCGCATTCGCCCACGCGCTGCGCTGGCTGTTCGACCAGTTCGTCGCCCAACGCACCGACGAGCCCGTGGCGTTCCTGGCCCAGTTGGGCCGTGATCACCGCAAATACGGGGTGCACGAGAGCCAGTACCAGTCGCTGTGCCAGGCGCTGTTCCTCTCGCTGCGCGCCGAGCTGGGTTACCGGTGGAACAGCGCCGTCGACGAGGCCGTCACCGAAGCCCTCACTCTGATCGCCGGGGTGATGTCTGGGGCCGCCTCGGCCGACCAGCAGCCCGCCTGGTGGGACGGCACCGTGATCGAATGCCTGCCGGCCTCTCCCGAGATCGCGGTGGTCCGGTTGCAGCTGGATACGCCGATGCCGTATCACCCCGGCCAGTACGTGAGTGTGCAAGTGCCACAATGCCCCCGGCACTGGCGCTACCTGTCTCCGGCCATACCGTCGAACCCGGAGGGGCTCATCGAGTTCCACGTCCGGGCGGTACCCGGCGGACTGGTCAGCCCGGCCGTCGTCGGACAGACCCAGCCCGGGGACCGGTGGCGGCTGTCCAGCCCGCACGGCGCCATGCACGTCGACCGCGACCGCGGCGACGTGCTGATGGTGGCCGGCAGCACCGGGCTGGCCCCGCTGCGGGCGCTGATCATGGACCTCACCCGGTTCGGCGAGAACCCGCGAGTGCACCTGTTCTTCGGCGGCCGCTACCCGTGCGAGTTGTACGACATGCCGACGCTGTGGCAGATCGCCGGCTGCAACCCGTGGCTGTCGGTCTCGCCGGTCTCGGAGTTCCCCGATGACCCGGCGTGGGCGGCCGACTACCCCGACGTGGAACCGCCGCGCGGGCTGCACGTGCGGCAGACCGGCCTGCTACCCGGGGTGGTCAGCCGGTACGGCGCGTGGAGCGACCGGCAGATCCTGATCTGCGGACGCCCGGAGATGGTGGTGGCCACCCGGGACGCGCTGATCGCCGGCGGGGCGCCGGCCGAGCGCATCCAGCACGATCCGCTGGTGGGCTGACGGCCTATTGCCGGCGACCGCCCGAACCAGCCGACTACTTAGTCAAAAGACGGTCTTTCGTGGCACAATCCGACGATGGCCCAGCTGCCCTCCATCGTGCTCAAAGACCCGTCGTCCTCGCTCACCGCGACCTTCGTCCCGTCGGCGGGGATGGTGTGCACTTCACTGTCCGACGACGGCGTCGAGCTGCTCGGCCAGCGCCGCGGATTGAGCGCCTACATGAGCACCGGCAAGACCATGGGCATCCCGATTCTCTATCCGTGGGCCAACCGGCTCAGCGCCAACGGCTACGGCGTCGACGGCGGGGCAGTCACCCTGACTCCCGGCGTGGGCGGCGTGCGTTCCGACGAGCACGGCCTGGTGATTCACGGCGTGCTGGCCGCCTATCCCGGCTGGCTGGTCAAGCAGCATGCCGACAACCGGCTGTCGGCCGACTTGGACTACGGCGGCCAGCCCCGGCTGCTGTGCAGCTTCCCGTTTCCGCACGTCGTCACCCTGGACATCGCGCTGGAGAACCGGGCGTTGACCATCGAGACCACCGTCACCCCCACCACGTCGGCGTCGGTGCCGCTGTGCTTCGGGTTCCACCCCTACCTGACCATCCCCGGCGTGCCGCGCTCGGAGTGGACGCTGGAAACCCCGCCGCTGCGGCACCTGCCGGTGGATAACTGGGGCATCCCGACCGGCGGCAGCCAGAACTGGCCGGCGAAGTCACAAACCTTGGGTGACCAGACCTTCGACGACGGCTTCGACGAGGTGCCCCAGGGCGCGGTGTTCGCGCTGTCCGGCGGGGACCGTCGCATCGAGGTGATCTTCGATCACGGATACCCGGCGGTGGAGGTCTTCGCCCCGGCCAACGACGACGTGGTGGGCATCGAGCCGATGGCCGCACCCACCAACGCGCTGCGCAAGGGCGGCTACCACACCGCAGTGCCGGGCCGGCCGGCCTCGGCCAGCTTCACCATCAAGGTGTCGTAGTCCAGCCCGGCGCCGAGTTCGACGAAATGGCGCGTTCCACTCGCACTTTCCCGCCCAAACGTTGGTTTGGGCGGTCAGCGCCGGGGCTTCCAAACCACCAGGGCGGTGTTCTTTGGCATCAGCGCCAGATCGCGTCGCGGCTTGGAGCGGGACAGCTCGTCGGCCATCTCGGCGACCCTGGCCTGCAACGCCTCGACCTGGTTGGACAACTCGATGATGCGTTTGATCCCAGCCAGGTTGACGCCCTCGTCCTGGGAGAGTCGCTGGATCTCGCGCAGCAGCTCCACATCGCGCGCCGAATAGCGCCGCCCGCCGCCGGCGCTGCGCTGCGGGCTGACCAACCCCAGCCGGTCATAGGTGCGCAGCGTCTGGGCGTGCATCCCGGCCAGCTCGGCGGCCACCGAAATCAGGAACGTCTGGGACCCGATCGGATCGCCGGCGGCGGTCATGGCCGGTTACCCGCCCATCCGGCGCGCGGGTCGAAGCCGCTGGCCTTCTCCGCGGCCGCGTAGGCCTCCAGAGCTTCCAGCGCCTGGCCCTCCAGGCTGGGCGGGACCGCCACCTTGACGGTCACCAGCAGGTCACCGTTGCCGCCGGTGCGTTTGGGCACACCGCGGCCGCGCACCCGCAGAATGCGACCGTCGGCGGTGCCCTTGGGCACCTTGACCCCGACCTTGCCGTCCAGCGTCGGCACCGAAAGCGTTGTACCCAAAGCCAATTCGGCAAAACCCACCGGAACGGTGACGGTGAGGTCGTCACCGTCACGGCCGAACACTTTGTCCGCCCGCACATGGACGGTGACATACAGGTCACCCGAGGGCGCCCCCCGCAGCCCGGCTTCGCCCTGACCGGCCAGCCGAATGCGTTGGCCGTCCTCCACCCCGGGGGGGATCCGGACGTTGATGGTGCGGCTGCGGGTGGTCACCCCGGTGCCCTGGCACTCGTCGCACGGGTTCTCGATGATCGAGCCGCTGCCCCGGCAGTCGGTGCACGGCTCGGAGAACCCGAACGCGCCCTGGTTGCGGTTGATCACCCCGGAGCCGTTGCAGGTGGCGCACACCTTGGGGCTGGTACCCGGGCGGGCACCGCTGCCGTGGCAGTTGGTGCACGGCGCCGGGCTGGTCAGCCGCAGCGGCATGGCCACCCCCTTGGTGGCCTCCAGGAAGTCCAGCTCGGTCTCGGTCTCCAGATCCTTGCCGCGACGCGGACGGGTGGTGCGCGGCTGTGCGGTACGCCCGAACAGCCCACCGAACAGATCGCCGATGTTGGCCCCGCCGTCCTGGCCGGCCTGGCCGAACAGGTCGTTGAGGTTGAAGCCGCCGTCAGCCCCGCTGAAACCGCCGCCGCCGGGTGCGCCACCGCCGAAGCGTCGGCCGAAACCGCCGCCGGCGAACAACCGCCGAGTCTCGTCGTACTCCTTGCGTTTGGCCTTGTCGGTCAACACATCCCGGGCTTCGCCGACCTCCTTGTAGCGCTCCTCGGCGGCAGAGTCGTTCGGGTTGCGGTCCGGGTGGTTCTCGGCAAGCAGCTTCTTGGACACCCGCCTGATCTCGTCGTCGCTGGCGTCGGAGGCGACGCCGAGCACCTTGTAGAAATCCTTTTCAACCCATTCCCGTTGAACCATGCAGCGTCACCTCCTCACGAACTACTGATCTGATTCTGCGTTCTGCGCATCCGACGCCGGCTCGTCGTACGACGTGTCGGTCGAGTCCGTGACCTCGACACCGTCGACCACTCCGACCAGCGCCGGCCGCAGCACCAGCTCGCCGAGCTTGTAGCCCTTGCGCATGACGTGACCGATCACCGGGTAGGAGCCGTCGCCCTCGTGCTGCACGGCCTCGTGCAGGGACGGGTCGAACTCCTCACCTTCGGCGCCGAACTCGACGAGCCCGGTGCCGGCCAGTGCGGCGGCCAGCTTGTCGGCGACCGACTTCAGTGGGCCGCTTTCCAGGTCGCCGTGCTCGCGTGCCCGGTCCAGGTCGTCGAGCACTGGCAACAGTTGGCCGACGACGACGGCCCTGGCCCGCTCACCGACCGCTTCCTGATCGCGCAGCGCGCGCTTGCGGTAGTTGGCGAAGTCGGCTTGCACCCGTTGCAGATCGGCGGTGAGCTCGGCGACCTTGTCGCCGTCGCCGGACGCCTCCGGTGCCGCCCCCTGGGGGGCGGCACCGGAGGACGACACGCCTTCGCGCACCTCACCGGTCTGCGGGTCGATCCGCCGCTTGTCGGTGACCGTCACCGGCTCCTCAGCCTCACGCACCTCGCGCTCGCCCTGTGGATAGGTCACCGCTGCTCCTGATCGTCCTCAACGACCTCGGCGTCGACCACATCGTCGGCCGTCGACCCGCCACCGGCGCCGCCGGCGGCCTGCTCGGACTGCGCCGCCTCGTAGATGGCCTGGCCCAGAGCCTGCGACTCGGTGCCCAGCTTCTCCATCGCGGACTTGATCGCGCCCAGATCCGAACCGTTCAGCGCGGTCTTGGCCTCGGCGATCGCACCGTCGACCTTGGCCAGGGTGTCCTCGGGGACTACCGGACCACCCGCCCCTTCTTTTGGCTCACGCTGTTCCTTGACGAACTTCTCGGTCTGGTAGACCAGCGACTCGGCCTGGTTGCGCACATCGGCTTCCTCGCGACGCTTGCGGTCCTCGTCGGCGTGCGCCTCGGCGTCCTTGATCATCCGGTCGATCTCTTCCTTGGACAGGCCGGAGCCTTCCTGGATCTTGATCGTGTTCTCCTTGCCGGTGCCCTTGTCCTTGGCAGTGACGTGCACGATGCCGTTGGCGTCGATGTCGAAGGTGACCTCGATCTGCGGCACGCCGCGCGGGGCCGGCGGGATGCCGGTCAGCTCGAAGCTGCCGAGCAGCTTGTTGTGCGAGGCGATCTCACGCTCACCCTGATACACCTGGATCTGCACCGACGGCTGGTTGTCATCAGCGGTGGTGAAGGTTTCCGAGCGCTTGGTCGGGATGGTGGTGTTGCGTTCGATCAGCTTGGTCATCACGCCGCCCTTGGTCTCGATACCCAGGCTCAGCGGCGTAACATCAAGCAGCAGAACGTCTTTCACCTCGCCCTTGAGCACGCCGGCCTGCAGGGCCGCGCCGACCGCGACGACCTCGTCGGGGTTGACGCCCTTGTTGGGGTCCTTGCCACCGGTGAGTTCCTTGACCAGCTCGGTGACCGCCGGCATCCGGGTGGAGCCGCCGACCAGCACCACATGGTCGATGTCGGACACCGAGATACCGGCGTCCTTGATCACCTGCTGGAAGGGCTGACGGGTGCGGTCCAGCAGATCCTGGGTGATCTTCTGGAACTCCGAACGGGTCAGCTGCTCATCGAGGAACAGCGGGTTCTTGTCGGCGTCGACGGTGATGTAGGGCAGGTTGATCGAGGTGCTCTGACCCGAGCTCAGCTCGATCTTGGCCTTCTCGGCGGCTTCACGCAGCCGTTGCATGGCCATCTTGTCTTTGGTCAGGTCGATGCCGGCGCTGGCCTTGAACTTGTCCACCAGCCACTCGACGATCCGGTCGTCCCAGTCGTCGCCGCCGAGGTGGTTGTCGCCCGAGGTGGCACGCACCTCGACCACACCGTCACCGATCTCCAGCAGCGAGACGTCGAAGGTGCCGCCGCCCAGGTCGAAGACCAGAATGGTCTGTTCCTTGCTGCCCTTGTCCAGGCCGTAGGCCAGGGCCGCGGCAGTGGGCTCGTTGACGATGCGCAGCACGTTGAGACCGGCGATCTGGCCGGCTTCCTTGGTGGCCTGACGCTGGGCGTCATTGAAGTAGGCGGGCACGGTGATGACCGCGTCGGTGATGTCCTCACCGAGGTAGCTTTCGGCGTCGCGCTTGAGCTTCTGCAGCGTGCGCGCGCTGATCTCCTGGGCGGTGTAGTTCTTGCCGTCGATGTCGACGGCCCAGTCGGTGCCCATGTGACGCTTGACCGACCGGATGGTGCGGTCAACGTTGGTGACCGCCTGGTTCTTGGCGGGCTGGCCGACCAGCACTTCGCCGTTGCGCGCAAAAGCGACCACCGACGGCGTGGTGCGGGAGCCCTCCGAGTTGGCGACGACGACGGGGTCGCCACCCTCCAGCACTGAAACGACGGAGTTGGTGGTCCCGAGGTCGATACCGACCGCACGAGCCATAGTGATTTCCTCCTGATAGACGTTCTGGTCTGAGCGAACCAGGCTCAAGTTTGCGGAACGGCAGCGTTGGCTGTCAACCCCACAGTTGAGCGATGGCGACTCAAGTTATCAGTAGGGGTAACCAAGTGAGGTGTGGGATTTGTTCCCGGCTCAGCCGATCAGGCCGTCGATCGTGGCGCAGAGCGTCCGGACCTCCCGGATCAGCGTGTCCCGCAACTCGGTTAGGCCCTCCGCCGTGACGTGGTACGCAGCGGCGGCGATCGCGTCAGGCAGTTGGGTCGCCATCTCGCGGGTACGAGCGACGAGACGCTCCGGATCGGTTCCGGTGTTGTCGGCGAAACGTTCGACATGCCGTAGCCGCACGTCGCCGAATTTGTTGTGGCCGGCGATGGACAT
>CAYPTG010000051.1:0-10601 GCA_964413455.1 uncultured Mycobacterium sp.
GAGGTGGGCTGTGAGCCGCGGGCGCGGGCCCGGGTGGGGGAGTCCGAACCGGCGGGAGTCGAGCCGCCCGTCGCCGTAGAATCAGTGCTGGAGCCAGCGGAGTCCGAAGAACCACGGTCGGCCCAGGCGATTCCCGGGCTGGTGAAGATCACCGCACCGATACCGAAGGCTGCAGCCAGCCCCCCGATACGACCGACATACCGCGATGCACCCATAATCTTGGCTTTCTCTCAGCGAAAGTTGTCTGAATGCATACTAAACGTACAGTCAGCCCAATGCGAATGGAGCGGCCTCGGAGCGCCTCAGCCAGCCCGTTTCGGGAGCTCGAAGGTGTCATAGACGAACGCCAGGTCGCGACGGATGCGCTCGGGGTCGATATTGAACTTCTCCGGTGAATGCTGGTGGCGGCTCTTGTAGTTGCGCTGCCGCTCAGCCTGGGCCCGCACCTCTTCGACGAAGGCCGCGCTGGGTTCGACCTCGATGAAGTCGAGGATGCGCTGCATTGTCGGCTCGAGAGTTTGCAACAGGTCGACATAGCGGACCACGCACAGGTTCTTCTCCGGAATGCGGCCGGAGGTGTACGCATCGTGAAATGAGCGCAACATGCCGCACGACGCCTGGTACAGGTTCTCCACCCAGCGCCGCTGATCGACCTCGGTGGTGTGGTTCCAGACGTCGTACCCGTTCTCCAGCACGCTGGACAGCAGCGACATCCCCGACGGGATGACCTCGACCGGGTCGCGAATGATGTAGACCAGCTTGCAATCCGGGTAGCGCCGCAGCACCTGGTCCAGCTGGAAGGTCAGCATGCTGGTCTTGGCCAGGATCCGGTCGGCGCCCTTGTAGGTGAGATTGCGTCGCCAGCATTCCTCGTAGTAGCTGAAGAAACGGTCCTCCTCGGCCGCCGGGGCCGGCTCGATCCCGATCTCCTTGCGGGACAGCTCACTTCCCCAGGTGTCCTGCCAGGCCATGAAGTACGCCCAGGCGAACGGTCCGTCCATGGTGTGGAAGAACCACAGCACGTCGTCGGTCTCGATACCGCGCAGGCTGGTGTCGTGCATATCCGACGGGTGATAGCGCGCCGGCGAGAGACGATCGATCCGCGGGACGATGCCGCCGAGCAGCTTGCGCGCCGAGATGGCCGGAAACAGCATCTCCCACAATTCGAAAGCCGCCAGTGGGCCGGCCCCGAGCAGCAGGCGATGCAGGAACGTGGTGCCGCTGCGCGGGTTGCCGATGATGAAGATCGGCCGGTCGATGGGCTGCTCGCGGTAGCGACGGAAGGCGACCCGATCCGCGGCCATCGTGACCGCCGAGATCGCCGCACGGATCTGCAGCGCGACGAAGGTGCCCAAGGGCCGTAACCGGAAACCGAAGGACTTGGTGATGGTCCGGTACAGCTGTAGGTAATGGTTCAAATCATGACTCCCACACGGCTGCCGCGGCCACGATGGTGAAGCCGGCCGCCGCGCTGGCGATGACGATCTTGTCGCCCGATTCGACGGTGCCGTTGCGCAGCCGGTAGTCCAGCGCCAGCGCCCACGCGGTGCTCGCGGTGTTGCCGTACAGCGAGTGGGTGTACACGCCGGCCTGGGGTTTGGCGCCCAGCTCGGTCAGCACCCGCTCCAAGGCGGCCTCGCTGGGCTGGTGGAAGGCGTAGTGGTTGACGTCTTCCGGTGCCCAGCCGGCGTCATCGAGCAGCGTGTGCAGTTCCGGCAACACGTGCACCTGCAGGGCGAACAGCTCCTTGGAGTCCGAGCTGAAGTGTCCGTCCACCGGGGCCCGGCACAGCGCCCAGTGCTCGGGCATCGACTTGTGCAGCATCCCGACGATCCGGGCACCGCCCTTGGGCAGCGCCGTACGGGTGACGAGTAGTGCGGCGGCGGCGTTACCCAGGGTCAGCCCGGCGACCCCGAGGAAGAGCTCCTCGGGAGATTGCATGTCATAGGTGATCCGGTCACGGGTCAGTTCGCCCGCGCAGACCAGCGCCGTCTGGACGTCGTCGTGCAGGGCGAAGTAGCCGGCGGCGACGTGCATCGCTTCCATTAGGCCGGCGCACGCGCAGGTGACGTCGAAGGCGCGCACCGGGGTGGCGCCCAGCCGACCGGCCACCTCGGCTGCGGTGGCCGGCTCGAACGCGTCCCGGGCCACCCCGCCGTAGATGATCAGATCGAGATCTTTGGCATCGACGCCGTTTTCTTCCAGGCAGGCCGCCGCCGCGCGGGACGCGAACTCGCCCGGCGAAAGGTTGGGGTCGTCGTCGAGATAACGCAGCTTGGTGTTACATCGGTCGAACACCCAGCGCACGCCCTGCTCGATCGAATCCCAGCCCTCGGCCGGACCGCGATAGGACTCACGCAGCCGGGACAGCACCGTTTCGTTATCGACTGCTTGCTCGGGAAGGACCGTCGCCGGTCGCGAAAAGTACAGTTGTGGAAGCATGATCGGTGCCCATCCCTGCTGGTCGCGGCCGATCCGAGGTGCGGGAACGACTGGTGCGACTACCGGTTATGCGGGCTAACTATACCGTCGCGCGACTGAGGTCGATCGCGATGAAATCCGAGCGCCACAGCCCCTCGAACAACTCCAGCCCGATGTATTCCAACTCGGCCGGGTCGGCCGCGCGCACCCCGCTGAGCGCCACCCGAGCGGCGATCTCCCGGATGGTCCGCTCGCCGTCGATTTGCTGTGCGAACGCCAGGTGGGTGGGGTCAAGACGGATACGCCAGCCCGGTCGGAGGATTTCATCGCCGTTGATCCGGCAGCGCAACCGCAGCAGCGGAACGTAGTCCAGCGAATTGCTGGCCGAGAAGTCGATCCGGTACTGGGAGGTGGGCCGCGCAGTGTGGCAGGCCAGGAAGAAATGGCAGGCGTTGAGGGTGTTGATCCGCTCCATCGCCGCCCATAGCTTCTCCCGCTCCAGCTGATTGAGTGTGGCGAAGAACTCATTATCGGGCCGGGTCAACGTCGGTGGGTAGTACGACGTCTTGAGGAACCAATCCTGGAACGCCAGGCCGGCCGAATCGACCAGATCCAGGCAGTCTTCGACGGTGTAGCTGCGGTCTCGCCCATGCAGGAACGTGTCCACCAGCCCCGCGTCGAACTCCAGGTCCGGCGCGATCGACAGGTAGCTCTTCAGCGGATGCGTCGGCGCCAGCGCGGCCAGCGCCTCCTTGACCAGCCGCAACGATTCTTCGTCCTGTTTGAGCCCCATTTCGCGGAACAGGCCCTGCATCAGCTCCACGCCGACCCGGCCGTAGCGGGCGTAGAGCATGATCGCGGCGACCCCGTCCGGACGCAGCACGTCGGCCAGCGCCTTCATCCCGACCTTCGGCTTCTCCAGGTGGTGCAGCACGCCGGTCGAGATGATCAGGTCGAAGTCTTTGTTCAGGCTGGCGACCTCTTCGATCGGAAGCAGGTGCAGCTCAAGGTTTTTCAGCGAGTACTTGTCCTTGAGGTAACGCTCGTGATCCAGCGACGACTGGCTGACATCGACGGCCACCACCTTCGAGGCCCGGTTGGTGTAGGCGAAGACCGCGGCCTGGTTGGTACCGCACCCGGCGATCAGGATGTCCATATCGGGCTGGTGCGGTCGGTCAGGCCACAGGATCCGATGCGCGTGGCTGGGGTCGAACCACTGCCAGTTGTTGCTCAGCCAGGTTTCCAGGTTCTGGATCGGCTCGGGGTAGGTCCATCGCTCGTACTGGCGGGCGACGACGTCGGCGCGGGGATCGGTCATGAGGGTGTCTTTCTAGCGTTTGCCGGCGGGGTTCAACTCAGGCGTTGCGGAGCAGTGGGTTCATCTTGAGGACCGGCAGCGGAAACAGGTGCTCGCTAGCCGTCTCCTCCAGGCTGTCGTACAGGCCGAGGGTATAGACGCCGGGGCTCTCCGCTCGCATCGGCAGGTATTGGGTGAACACCCGGAACTTGACCGGCGTCGGCGGGTTGTCGTCCCAGTGCCAGCCGAACTCCAAGCTGCCCACTCGCTCACCTTCCGGTGAGGTCGCCACGATGAACTTGACCGGGTCGTAGTCCGTACCGCCCAGTGCGGTGACCGCCACCACCATCGGCACGGTGATCTGGGCCGGGAAGTTGTCCACGTAGCAGCTGCTCATCGGGAAGCCCTTGACGACGATGCCACCGGCGGACTCCTCCGATGCGCTCAGTGCTGGCGCAAACGCGACGACGCGCATGTGTTCTCCCCTCGGGCCCGACAAACCTCGGGCCAACCTTAGCTAGCTCTTGGGCAGCGTCCAACCCGGCCGGGGGTAGTGGCAGGTGTAACCGTCGGGGATCCGAAGCAAATAGTCCTGATGATCCGGCTCGGCTTCCCAGAACTCGGCAGCCGGTGTCACCTCGGTGACCACCGGACCCGGCCATAGCCCGGAGGCCTCGACGTCGGCGATGGTCTCCACCGCAATCTGCCGCTGTGCCTCGTTGAGGTAGAAGATCGCCGAGCGGTAGCTGGTGCCGACGTCGTTGCCCTGCCGGTTGGCAGTGGTCGGATCATGAATCTGGAAGAAGAACTCCAACAGCGTCCGGTAGTCGGTCCGGGCGGGGTCGTAGACGATCTCGATTGCCTCGGCGTGGCCCGGGTGGCTGCGATAGGTGGGGTGGTCGTTGTGTCCGCCGGTATAGCCCACCCGGGTGGACAGCACGCCGGGCTGTCGGCGAATGAGATCCTGCATCCCCCAGAAGCATCCGCCGGCCAGGATCGCGGTCTGGTCCATCTCCATCTGCCCAGTATCCAGTGTCCGCTCCGGACCACCGCTACGCTCGCAGCATGGTTGGTGAGTCCAAATACGGCAGCGATCGCGTGATGGCCTTCGTGAACTGGTCGCAGAAGCGCTTCGGCAAGACCATCTCCAAATACGGCTATGGGTTCATGAGCAAGCGAATCGGCGACTCGGACGTCTACTTCCTCAACTTCGGCTACGAGGAAGACCCGCCGATGGGCATCCCACTGGAGGCCAGGGACGAACCAGATCGCTACTCGATCCAGCTGTACCACCGCGTCGCTGCCCAGATGGACCTGGCCGGCAAGGATGTCCTGGAGGTCAGCTGCGGACATGGCGGCGCGGCGTCCTACATCACCCGCACGATGCACCCGAACAGCTACACCGGCCTGGACTACAACCCCGCCGGTATCAAGTTCTGCCAGCGCAAGCACCAGTTGCCGGGCCTGAAATTCGTGCACGGCGACGCCGAGCACCTACCGTTCCCGGATGCCTCGTTCGACGCGGTGATCAACGTCGAAGCGGCACACCTGTATCCGGACTACAACCGATTCCTCGACGAGGTGTACCGGGTGCTGCGGCCGGGCGGGCACTTCCTGTACGCCGATCTGCGGCACCGCAGCGATCTTGACGAGTGGGAGGCCGACATGGCGGCGGCCAAACTGCGTGAGATCTCCGATGTCCCCATCGACGCCGAGGTATTGCGCGGGCTGGAGAAGAACTCGGTGCGCAACGCCGAGGTGATCAAACAGATCACTCCGGCGCTGCTGCGTAAGCTGGGCGGCGATATCGGTGGCACCGAGGGTGGCCGCAGCTATGAGCAGGTGAAGCGCGGCGAGTTGTCCTATCGAGTGTTCGATTTCGTCAAAGACTGAATTGGCCCGGCGACGACTGGATTTGCCCGGTCGGCGGTAGGGGAATCCGCTGTGCCCGTCGATCGCACTCTTGTTTTCCCCGGCCCGTGCAGCCCGGGCCACACGCTGGCCCCGCACCGCCGCGGCCCCGGTGATCCGTGCTTTCAGATCGACGCAGACCGGGCGATCTGGCGCACCAGTCTGCAACGCAGCGGGCCGGTCACCGCGCGGATCAGCCAAACCGGGGTCAATACCGTGCGCTGCCAGGCGTGGGGTTCGGGAGCGCAGGAGTTCGCCGACCAGCTACCGGCGCTGCTCGGCGCCGATGACGACGCCTCGGGTTTTCGGCCCACCGAACCGACCATCGCGTTGGCCCAGCGCCGGGTCCCGCACCTGCGCATCGGCCGGACCGGACGAGTACTGGAGGCGCTGATGCCGGCTGTGCTGGAGCAACGGGTGCAGGGCATCGACGCTTTCCGGTCCTGGCGGCTGCTGGTCACCGCATACGGCACCCCGGCCCCCGGCCCGGCGCCGGAGTCGATGCGGGTGCCGCCTGCGGCGCAGGTGTGGCGCACCATCCCGTCCTGGGAATTTCACCGGGCCAACGTCGACCCGGGCCGGGCCCGCACGTTGGTCGGCTGCGCCGAGCGGGCCGAGGCCCTGGAGCGGCTGTGCGGCCGCCCGGCCGCCGACGCCCGGGCGGCGCTGACCACACTGCCGGGAGTCGGTGTGTGGACCGCCGCCGAGACCGCGCAACGGGCGTTCGGCGACAGCGACGCGCTGTCGGTCGGTGACTATCACCTGTCGACCATGATCGGCTGGACGCTGCTTGGCCATCCGATCGATGATCCGGCGATGGAACAGCTGCTGGAACCGCTGCGCCCGCACCGCTACCGGGTGGTCCGGCTGCTGGAGATCAGCGGACTGGCCCGGCTACCGCGCCGTGGCGCCCGCCAACCGGTCCCGCGGATCAGCGATCTTTGAGATCGCTCTGCTGCGGTTTGTCGGGGGCTGCGACGACGGCGGTGGTGCCGGCGGCGGGGGTGGTCCGGGCTGCCTCCTCGGCTTTCACTTCCGCGTCCAGTTCCGCGTCGCGCATCGGCCGTTTGGCGAGTTGGTGCTCCCTGCCGAACAGGAGCGGATAGACCACGCCGGCCAGCGCCGCACCCACCAGTGGGGCCAGCCAGAACACCCACAGCTGGCCGGGCGCTCCGGCGCCGTTGAAGAACGCCACACCGGTGGAGCGGGCCGGGTTCACCGAGGTGTTGGAGATCGGGATGGAGATCAGGTGGATCAGCGTGAGGGTCAGCCCGATCGCCAGGCCGGCGAAACCTTTGGGTGCCCGGTCTTCGGTGGCGCCGAGGATGACCAGTAGGAAGATGAAGGTCAGCAGCACCTCGGCGATGATCACCGCGGTCAGCGAGTAGTAGAACGGGGAGTGTGTGCCGAAGCCGTTGGCGGCCATTTTTCCGCTCGGAGTCCAGCGGGGCCGGCCTTTGCCGATGAGGAAGATCGCCAAACCACCGGCCAGACCGCCCAGCACCTGGGCCGCCCAGTAGCCGGGCAGCGCCTCCCAGCGCACGCGTTTGGCGATGGCCGCGCCGAGCGTCACCGCCGGGTTGAAATGCCCGCCGGAAATGGCTCCGAAGGCGTAGACGCCGGTGAGCACGGTCAGACCGAAGGCCAGCGCGACGCCCAAATAGCCGATACCCACCGAATGGTCACCGGCCGGATTGGCCGCGAATACCGCGGCCCCGCAGCCGCCGAAGACCAACAAGAATGTGCCGACGAACTCCGCCGCCAGACGGTGTCTTGTTTCGGGGGTGATCATCGGTGACGCCTCCTTTACCCGGGTGAAACCTTGGTACCGGACAGGGTTGCATACGCCACTTCCGGCTGTACAACAGGCGTCTCTCGACGCTGCATTAGGCGTCCTGAGTTGGCATGTGCGGCGCCTCCTGCATATCGTTTTGGTATCTGTTGACACCCACGGAAGGGCCGCCGTTCACCGAAGCACGGAGGAACCCCGACTGGCCACGGCGCGCCGTCGTTGAATCGCCGCGCGATATTAAGGGTGATGAAGGGTGAGGTGCTTTATGCCCAGGAGTGTCGGACTGTACAACCCGGTCCACGAGCACGATGCGTGCGGCGTGGCGATGGTCGTCGACATCCACGGCCGGCGCAGCCGCGACATCGTCGATAAGGCCATCACCGCTCTGGTGAATCTCGAGCACCGTGGCGCGGCAGGGGCGGAGCAGAACAGCGGCGACGGCGCCGGCATCATGATCCAGGTTCCGGACAAGTTCCTGCGGGCCGTCGTTGATTTCGATCTGCCCGACGAGGGCAGCTACGCCACCGGCATCGCTTTCCTGCCGCAGTCCGCACGGGACGCCATGCTGGCCAGCGAGGCGCTGGAGAAAATCGTCGAGGCCGAGGGTTTGACCGTGCTCGGCTGGCGGGATATGCCGACCGACGACTCCTCGCTGGGCGCCCTGGCCCGCGATGCGATGCCGACCTTCCGCCAGTTGTTCATCGGCGGCGCCAGCGGAATGGAGCTGGAACGCAAGGCCTATGTGGTGCGCAAGCGCGCCGAGCACGAACTGGGTACCAAGGGGCCAGGGCAGGACGGCCCGGGTCGGGAAACCGTTTATTTCCCAAGCCTTTCCGGCCGGACGATGATCTACAAAGGCATGCTGACCACGCCGCAGCTGAAAGCCTTCTACCTCGATCTGCAAGACGAGCGGATGGAGAGCGCGCTGGGAATCGTGCATTCCCGGTTCTCCACCAACACTTTCCCGTCCTGGCCGCTGGCGCATCCGTTCCGGCGGATCGCGCACAACGGTGAGATCAACACCGTCACCGGCAACGAGAACTGGATGCGTGCCCGTGAGGCGCTGATCAAGACCGACATCTTCGGCACCGACGTGGAGAAGGTCTTCCCGGTCTGCACTCCGGGCGCCTCGGATAGCGCCCGCTTCGACGAGGTGCTCGAACTGCTGCATCTGGGCGGCTACAGCCTGCCGCACGCGGTGCTGATGATGATCCCCGAAGCGTGGGAGCGCAACGCGGAGATGGACCCCGCACGGCGGGCGTTCTACGCCTATCACGCTGCGCTGATGGAGCCGTGGGACGGCCCGGCCTCGGTCTGCTTCTCCGACGGCACCGTCGTCGGCGCGGTGCTGGACCGCAACGGCCTGCGTCCGTCTCGTATCTGGGTCACCGAGGACGGCCTGGTCGTGATGGCCTCGGAAGCCGGTGTGCTGGACCTCGACCCGGCCACCGTGGTCAAGCGGATGCGGCTGCAGCCCGGCCGGATGTTCCTGGTGGACACCGCCGAGGGCCGGATCATCTCCGATGAGGAGATCAAGGCCGACCTGGCCGCCGAGCACCCGTATGCGCAGTGGCTGGAGTCCGAGCAGTTCCATCTCGACGATCTGCCGCAGGGCCCCTACATCCGGATGCCGCATCACCGGGTGGTGCTGCGTCAGCAGGCTTTCGGCTACACCTATGAAGAGCTCAACCTGCTGGTCGCGCCGATGGCCCGCACCGGCATGGAGCCGTTGGGGTCGATGGGCAGCGACACCCCCATCGCGGTGCTCTCCGGCCGGCCGCGGATGCTCTACGACTACTTCCAGCAGCTGTTCGCCCAGGTCACCAACCCGCCGCTGGACGCGATCCGGGAAGAGGTGGTGACCAGCCTCGGAGCCACCCTCGGACCGGAGAGCGATCTGCTGCACCCGACCCGCGAATCCTGCCACCAGATCCTGCTGCCGCAGCCGATCCTGCGGAACCACGAGCTGGCCAAGCTGGTCAATCTCAACCCCGACGACGAGGTCAACGGCCATCGGCACGGGATGCGCTCGGCGGTCATCCGCTGCCTGTATCCGGTAGCCAAGGGCGGGGCCGGGCTGCGCCGCGCGCTCGACGACATCCGGATCGAAGCGTCCAAGGCGATTGCCGACGGCGCGCAGATCCTGATCCTGTCCGACCGCGAATCCGATATGACGATGGCGCCGATCCCGTCGCTGCTGGCGGTGTCGGCGGTGCACCACCACCTGGTCCGGGAACGCACCCGCACTAAGGCCGGGCTGGTGGTGGAGTCCGGCGACGCCCGCGAGGTGCATCACATGGCGATGCTGATCGGATTCGGTGCCGCCGCGATCAACCCGTACATGGCCTTTGAGTCGATCAGCGACATGATTGACCGGGAACTGCTGGGCGCCCCGGCCGATGGCGGCACCGCAGCGGCGGTGCCGCTGGATCGCGACAAGGCCCTGCAGAACTACATCAAGGCCGCCGGCAAGGGCGTGCTGAAGGTGATGTCCAAGATGGGCATCTCCACCGTCGCGTCCTACACCGGAGCGCAGCTGTACCAGGCCATCGGCATCTCCCAGGGCGTACTCGACGAGTACTTCGCCGGGCTGAGCTGCCCGGTGGGCGGTATCGACCTGGATGACATCGCCGCTGATGTCGCCGCCCGCCACCAGTTGGCCTATCTGGACCGGCCCGACGAGCGGGCACACCGCGAGCTGGAGGTCGGCGGGGAGTACCAGTGGCGCCGGGAAGGCGAGTACCACCTGTTCAATCCCGACACCGTGTTCAAGCTGCAGCACTCCACCCGCACCGGCCAGTACCAGGTGTTCAAGGAGTACACCAAGCTGGTCGACGACCAGAGCGAGCGGATCGCCTCGCTGCGCGGCCTGCTGAAATTCAAGACCGGGCTGCGTCCGCCGGTGCCGATCGAGGAGGTCGAGCCGGTCTCCGAGATCGTCAAGCGGTTCTCCACCGGCGCGATGAGCTACGGCTCGATCTCCGCCGAGGCGCACGAGACACTGGCCATCGCGATGAACCGCCTTGGCGCGCGGTCGAATTCGGGTGAGGGCGGTGAAGCCGTCAGCCGCTTCGAGCCGGAAGCCAACGGCGACTGGCGCCGCAGCGCGATCAAACAGGTGGCCTCCGGCCGGTTCGGCGTCACCAGCCACTACCTGAGTAACTGCACCGACCTCCAGAT
>CAYPTG010000052.1:0-10564 GCA_964413455.1 uncultured Mycobacterium sp.
GGTTCGATTCCCCCAGGCGGCTCCATCTACCAGCGTCTTCTCCTGGTCCGAACCACGTTGCCGAAAATGGGCTAACTCCCCCCCGCCGGCCGCGGGGCCAGATACCCCACCGGCCCGGAGGCTAGACATACCGCCAACGCCGCGGTGTCGGCTCGCACGGTGATCGCGTCGCCGGCCCCGGAGAGCCGGACGTACACCCGGTTGAGGCCCGGATGCAGCGGCACCTTGGTTTCCGGGCCGACCGGCAGCGACATCTGCAGGCTGCCTTCGGTGTTGGCCAGATAGTTGATCTCCGCGGTCCATTCGGCGGGTAGCAGTGGCCCGTCCAGGGGCATCCGGACCGGGGAGTCGGGCTGTACGAAATAGCCGCACCGCGGCCGTGGGCCGTCGGCGATCTTGCGCACCCAGGTCACCTCGGCGTCGATGACCCGGCCGGAACTGTCCAGCATCCGGAGCTGGTCGGTGGACCGGGCGAAGTCCGGCCGGTCGGCCACCAGCGCGAACATGTGGCTGGCCAGGCTTTCCGGGCCGACGACCCGTTGCAGCACCAGCGGGTCGACCTCCTGATCCAGCATCGGCGCCTGCGATGTCGCTCGTGCCGCCGCCAAGCCGCTGACGGCGTTACGCAGGTAGGACTTCGTCGGGTTGTCCTGCCAGCTGGTCAGAAACGTCCGGGTGGACACCAGGCAGCTGGCCAAGAAGGCCACGGCGCAGAGCGCGGCCACCGCCGTGCGTCGCGGCGAAGCGTCCAGCCACGCCGCGCCGGGCCGGTTCGGAGCGCGCAGGCCGATCGCGGCCAACAAGGCCAGCACCCAGACCAGATCAGGCAGATAGCGCAGGGTCTGGGCCAATTCCAGCGCGGTGAACGCCGAAGATCGCATCAGATAGATCGGCACCTGGCAGGCCAGCGCATACCCGAACGCCGCCAGCCAGAGCACTCCGATGCGCTGTTTGCGTAGCAGCGTCACCGCCACTACGGCCGCCAGCGCGGCCCAGCCCAGCGCCATCGCCGCCGGCGGCGGCAAGGCCCACGGCGAGGCCGGCGCCCAGCGCTGCCACTGCCACGGCCCGCCGGCCAGACCGGGCACTATTCCGTGAGTGATGGCCCGGCGCAACAGATCCCACGTCATCGAGAGATCCCCGCTCCACCGCTGCTGGTCGACCACCCGCAGATAGAGCCCCATCCATCCAGCGGTCAGCGCCAGCGCCGGAACCCACAGGCCCAAACCTCGCCGCCACGTCCACCGCAGTACACCGGCCTGGCCGTCGACGTGACACAGCAGCACCACCACGACGAACGCCGCGAAAGGGATCACCGCCGACTTTTCGAAGAACAGCAGTCCAGCCAGATACACCAACACCCCGGTCACGGCGTAGCGGCGACGCCCGGTACGCACCAGCAGCACCGCGTCACCGCACACCCAGGCCAGCGCGGCGAGCATCGGCAGGTAGTTCAGCGCCGCCGCCCACCACGCGAACGACGGCACCGTCAGCGGGGTGAACAACGCAAAACACAACGGCGCCAACAGCATCCGGTGCCACCCCAGGATGACGTGCAGCGTCCGCAGCAGCGCCAGCGAGGCGATCAGTTGCAGCACCAGCATGCTCACCGCCGGCCACACCCACACCAGCGGCGCCAGCCGGGTGATCAGCCCGCCGAGTAGAAACGCCGCCGGCATGACATGCCCGTCGTGGTCGGTGAACAGGTAGCCCGCCGACAGCAGTGGTTGGGTACCGGCGCGGCCGATGATGACCAGGTCGTCCCAGTAGAAGTAGCCCCCGAACGCCAGCACCGCTCGCACGGCGAGTTGCAAACCGATCAGTGCGAGCGCCGCCGCGGCGACGGGCGTTATGCGGTTCAGTGCTCCGGTGTCCTGGTGTTCTGCAGCGCCACCGCCCGGGCCAGACGGGCGTAGCGCAGCTCCAGTTCCCGGAACCGCAGATACGTACTGATCGTGGTGAACACGAACGCGATGATCAGCACATAGGTGATCAGGTCCGCGCCACGAGCCACCCCGAGCCGGTTGGCCAGCACGGTGGTGTCATCCGGACGCAGAATGGCGTAGATCGCGGCCGCCACGAACAGCAGATATCCCACCTTGACCCAGGCCTTGGCCTTGGCGTTGGTGCGCGATCGGAGTAGATACACCAGCAATGCCATCACCGAGGCGATCAGCAGCACCTGAATCCAGTTCACCGCCGCAACCTCCCTCGCAGGAACCCGTCGAACACGATGTTGACCCCGTTGAGCAGCGGCTGTCCCTTGGCCTGCGAGTAATCCGTGTAGAGAATGTGTACCGGCTCTTCGGCTACCCGCCAACGGTTTTCGTCGATCAGTGCGATGAATTCGCTGGCGTGGCTCATCCCGCTCATGGTCAGGTCCAGATTGTCGGCGACGGTTCGGTTGAACACCCGCAACCCGTTGTGCGCGTCGGTGAGCCCCAGCCGTCGGCTGCTCGGAGTGACCCGAGCCGCGGTCTTGAGAATGAGCCGTTTCAACAGTGGAATCCGCGCCGTCGCCGAACCGGCGAATCGGGTGCCGATCACGATGTCGACGTCACCGCGGCCGATCCGGTCCAGCATCGCGGTCACATCACTGATCCGATGTTGCCCGTCGGCATCGAAGGTCGCGAACAGCTGCGCGCCCGGCTGGTGACGGGCGTACTGGACCCCGGTCTGGATCGCCGCGCCCTGCCCCAGATTCACCGGGTGCGACACCACATGGGCACCGGCTCGCAGCGCGATATCCGCGGTGTCGTCGTGGCTGCCGTCATCGATGCACACCACATGGGTGAACACCGACCGCAGGTCCGCGACGACATCACCGATGACCCGCGCCTCATTGAATGCTGGAACGATGATCCAGACGCCGGATGTATCGATGGTCAACAACGTACACGCTGCTCAACGGTTGTTCGGGGCCAGCGCGGCCAGGTGCACGACGATGCCCACCAGCGGCCCGCACAGCAGTGCCACCACGGTCCGGGTTTCCAGCGCAAGCGGCAACAACAGCAACAGCGCGGCGGCTACCGTCGCGCTCACCCACCCCAGTGAGTAGGCCCGGTGCTGCGCCGCGGCCACCGTTGCGGCCCCGGTCAGCGTCAGCAAGGCGATCGACACCGCCCCCGCGGTCAACCACGCCAGCAGCGCCCCGCTGGCTTGGTAGTCGGTGCCGAACGCCACCCGCAGCAGCCACGGCCCCAGCAGGAATGCCGCCGCCACCCCCACCGCGCCCAGCGCGGCGACGACCGCGGCCGGCACCAGCAGCGCCCGCAGCCGGGCACTGTGATGGTCGACGAAATATGCGATCAGATTGCCCTGCATGGCCGTCATCGGCACCAGCAGCGGCGCCCTGGTCAGCGTGACCGCCAGGATCACCACGCCGCCCGCCGCACCCAGCTCCCCGGACGTGGCCTTGAGCAGCACCGGGAACCCCATCACCAGGATCGCGCTGGCACCGGCCGCGGCGATCGAATGCGCGGCACCGCGCAGCATGTCCGAAGCCCTTCCGGCGGTTCGCAATTGGCCGACAGCCCGGGCCGCCGGAGAGCGGACCAGCAACAGCAGCCAGGCCAACGCCCCGGCGACCGTCGCCCACAGAAAACCGACCAGTCCCCAGCCCAGCAGAAACGTCGCTGCGGCCACCAGAACCCGGATCACCGCGTCGGTCACCATCAGCGACCCGTACTGCGACCACCGCCCGGCCCCGGCGAGCATGCCAAGCAGCGTGGCGTGCAGACAGAAGCCGGCGATCCCCAGCGACAGCAGCAGCACCGACAGTGGCCGTGCCTCGGCAAAGACGTGCCGTGCCCACAACGGCGCGCTGCCGGCGATCAGCACCGCGGCGGCCAGCCCGACTCCGGCGGCCACCCACATCGGCCGGGTTTGTGGGCTACCCGCGGGTACGCCGCCGCCGGACTGTGCGGTGCGCACCTCACGGGTGGCCTCCTGCAGCAGCCCGTTTGCCGCCCCGGTCACCAGGCCGAACGCACCCCAGAACACCCCGAACACCGAGAAGCCGGCCGGCTCCAGTCGCCGGGCCGCCAGATAGAGCACCGCGTACCCACAGGCCGCGCTGATCACGGTGGCCGCCCCGACCCGTGCGACGCTGCCCCGGGTCACCGGACCGGCGCCGGCGCTCACCGCCGGCTGGGACTGGCCGGCATCTGTCATAGCGGCGGCACTGCGGTCGAGTACAGCCACGCCTCCCACAGCGGACGTAGCGACACGTCGGCGTAGTTGGCGGCCAAACCGGTGAAGTCGTCGGTGACGACGGTCTGATGCCGGTTGCGGGTCGTCCAGTCCTGCAACAGCGCGAAGAATTTGGTGTCGCCCACCACGGTGCGCAGCGCATGCAGGGTCAGCGCACCCCGCTTGTAGACGCGGTCGTCGAACATGTCCTGCGGGCCGGGATCGGCCAGCAGCAGATCCTGCGGTTCGGCGGCCAGACGTTGGTGGTAGTGCTGCGCCAACTCGGCTGCGGTGGGGCCACCGGCATGCTCGGACCACAGCCACTCGGCGTAGCAGGCGAAGCCCTCGTGCAGCCAGATGTCCTGCCAGCGCCGCGCGGTCACGCTGTTGCCGAACCACTGGTGCGCCAGCTCATGGGCGATCAGCCGCTCGGAGCCCCGGTGCCCGTCGCAATGATTGGCACCGAACACCGAAACACCTTGAGCCTCAAGCGGAATCTCCAGGTCGTCGTCGGTGACCACCACGGTGTATCCGGCCGCGAGTGGGTACGGCCCGAACAGCTTGATGAACAGTTTCATCATCGCCGGCTGCCGGCCGAAGTCGTGATCGAAGTTGGTGCGCAACCGATCCGGCAGCACGGCCTGCATCGAAACCGGCGCTTTGGGCAGTTGGTGCAGCGTGTATTCACCGATCTGCATGGTCGCCAGATAGGTCGACGTGGGTTCGGGCTGCTCGTAAGTCCACACCGTGTGCCCGGCCCGCACCCGGCGGCCGACGAGTCTTCCCGGAGCGACGGCGTAATACGGGCTGTCGGTGCTGATCTGAATCCGGTAGCTGGCCTTCGAGCTCGGGTGGTCATCACAGGGGAACCAGGACGGCGATCCATTGGGCTGCCCGGCGACCAGCGCGCCGGCGGATAGTTCCTCGAAACCGACTTCACCCCATAGGGTTTGGATCGGTTGCGGTGAGCCGCCGTAACGCACCACCAGTGACATCGCCGATCCGGTGGCCAGTTCGTGCTGCAGCCTGATCTTCAATTTACCTGCCGCAGTGGAGAACTGGGCCGGCCGGCGCCCGTTCACAGTGACTTTGGCGACCCTCAAGTTCTCGGCAAGATCGAGGGTGAAGCTCTGTAGCGGGGCCAGTGTGACGGCAGTGATGGTGGCGGTCCCGCTGAGCCGGTTACTCGATACCTTGTATTCCAGATCCAGCTCATAGCGTGACACCCGGTACCCGAAGTTGCCGTTGTTCGGCAGGTACGGGTCGATCACCGGCGGGCCGGACCCGTGCTTCTTGGCGACCCGCTTCACGCTGCCCGACCCATCAGAGGGCCAGCGTCGACACTGGCTCGCTTGGCTGAAAGTTGCCACGGCGCAATCGGATTGCCCTGCCAGCGGGTCGAGGGCGGCACCTGGTCGCCGCGGATCACCAACGAGGCCGGGCCGACTGTCGCGCCGGCGCCGATCCGGGAGGCCGGCAGTGCCACGCAGTGCGGGCCCAGCGTGGCGCCGTCCTCCAGTACGACGGTGTCCATCCGCATGATCCGATCGTGGAACAGGTGGGTCTGCACCACGCAACCGCGGTTGACGGTGCTGCTGTCACCCAGCGTCACCAGATCGGCCTCCGGCAGCCAATAGGTTTCACACCACACCCCGCGGCCGATCCGGGCACCCAGTGCCCGCAACCACATGTTCATTACCGGCGTGCCGCTGGCGGCCCGGGCGAACCACGGCGCGGCGACCGTCTCGACAAAGGCGTCGGCGACTTCGTTGCGCCACACGAACGATGACCACAGCGGTTGCTCACTGGACCGAATTCGCCCCACCACAATCCATTTCGCGGCCACCGCGACTCCGCCGGCGACCGCTCCGGCGATCAGCAGCAGCACCCCACCGCTCAGCGCCGCGATGCCGTAGCCGGCGCGCAGCACCACCGCTTGCAGTGCCGCCAGGGTGGCCACCCCAATGGCGAAGGTGACCACCATCGGCAGCACTCGGCAGGTCTCGACCACGCCGCGCAGGATTTTCAGCCGCAACGGCGGGTCATACGTCAGCTCCACATCGGCCTGGTCGGCGTGCCGACGCAGCCGGATCGGCGGACTGCCCAACCATGACGATCCGCTCTTCGCCTTGGGCGGGGTGGCCGAGAGCACCGCCACCAGGCCGTCGTCGGGTACCCGCCGGCCGGGCTGGGTGATCCCGGAATTACCCAGGAACGCCCGCTTGCCGACGACGGCTTTCGCCACATGCATCCAGCCGCCGCCCAATTCGTAGGACGCGACCATGGTGTCGTCGGCCAGGAATGCCCCATCCTCGACGACGGTGAATTTCGGCGTCAACAAGGCGGTCGAAATCTCGGTGCCCCGACCGACCTTCGCCCCGAGGATGCGCAGCCACACCGGCGTCAGTTGGCCGGCGTAGAGCGGAAACAGATAGTCGCGGGCGGCGTCCATCAGCCGCTCGGTGGCCCATATCTGCCAGCCGACCCGGCTGCGGACCGGGTGATATCCCTCCCGCAGGCCCATCGACAGCAGTCGTACGCCCGCCACGGTCAGTACCGCGTACACCGCGGCAGCGACCACGGTGGCCACCGGAATCCAGCCGGTTCCAAGGCGTACCGCCTCTCCCAGCGTCTCCGTGTCCCGGATCGCCCAGGCCAGCACCGCCAGCCCGGCGCCCAGCGCCGCCAACGGCAATGCGCCCAACAGCAGCGAGGACACACCGTAGACGGGAACCCACTGCACGGCCCGCGGCGGGCGCTGCTCCGGCCACGGGTGACGGGCCTTGCCGGACTTCACCGCCGGCGAGCCCTTCCAATACTGACCGTTCTTGACCTTGCCCACGATCGCCGAGCCGGGCGCCACGTCCGCGTCCTTACCCACCACTGCCCCGGGCAGCAGTGTGGTTCGCGCCCCGATGGTGGCGTCGTTCCCGACGCTGATCGGGCCGACGTGGAACAGGTCGCCGTCGATCCAGTGCCCGGACAGGTCAACCTCGGGCTCCACCGAACTGCGATGCCCCAGGGTGAGCATCCCGGTGACCGGCGGTGCGGAATGCAAATCCACTCCTTTGCCGACCGAATTACCCAGCGCCCGTGCGTAATACACCAGCCACGGTGCCCCCGCGAGATTCTCCGCACCGCTGGCCTCGGCCAGTCGCTCGGCCAACCACACCCGCAGATGTTGCGAACCGCCACGGAGGTAGCTGCCCGGGGCGAGCCCGGCCAGCAGCACCCGGGCGCCGAGCACCGCGATCCCCATCCGACCCAGCGGCGTCACGAAGACCACGAACGCCAGCAGCACCGCCCACCAGCTGACCGGTACGAGCCACGGCAACGGGTGAAGTTCGGCGGCGACGTTATTCAGCAGCGCCAGCCAGGTCAGCCACTGACCCGCGGTCAGCGTCGCCAGCGGCACCGTGAGCGCCACCTGGATCGCCTGGGTTCCCAGCGGCGTCGGAGCCACCAGCCGTGGGACGGTGGCCACCGGGGCCGGGTTCTGGGCGGCCATTTCGTCGAGGAAACCGGCCAGCGACCCCAGCCGCGGGTGGTCGTAGAGGTGTGCCACCGTCATCCCGGGGAAGTGCTCGCGCAGGCCGACCACCAGCTGAGCTGCCGACAGCGAGCCACCGCCGAGGGCGAAAAAGTCGGCCTCCGGCCCATCCACCACGGTGCCCAGCACGTCCTGCCACAGCGGAGCCAGCCAGCCCATGGTGCCGTCGAGCTGCGCACCGGCATCCGGCGCGTCACCCGGCGGAGGCCAGGGCAGGGCGTCTCGATCGACTTTGCCCGAGGTTCGGGTGGGCAGCTCGTCGACCAGCACCAGGCGCGGAACCAGGGCCGCGGGCAGCGAGTCGGCCAGCTGTGTACGCGCGGTGGCCAGGTCGAAGTTCGGATCGGCCGAGGCGATATAGCCCACCAGAACCGGTGTGCCGCTTGCGGTTCGGCGCACCGCGGCGGCACCGCCACTGACCCCGGGCAGGTGCACCAGGGCCGAGTCGACCTCGCCCAGCTCGATGCGCCGGCCACCGACCTTGACCTGATCGTCGGCGCGGCCCTGGAAGTACAGGCCGTCGGACTCCAGCCGCACCAGATCCCCGCTGCGGTAGGCGCGCGGCCAGCCCAGCGACGGCGCCGGCGCATACTTTTCGGCGTCCTTCTCCGGGTCGAGATAGCGGGCCAGCCCGACACCCCCGATGACCAGTTCGCCGACCTCACCGACCCCCACCGGCGCGCCGGAATCGTCCACCACGGCCAGATCCCAGCCCGGCAGCGGCAGGCCGATGCTGACCGGTTGGCCGCCGGCCAGTGGCGCTCCGCAGGCCACGACGGTGGCCTCGGTGGGCCCGTAGGTGTTCCACACCTCGCGGCCGTCCACCGCCAGGCGTTCGGCCAATTCCGGCGGGCAGGCCTCCCCACCGAAGATCAACAACCGGACCGCCTCCAGCGCCTCGGCCGGCCACAGCGCGGCCAGCGTGGGCACCGTCGACACCACGGTGATATCCCGGGCCACCAGCCACGGCCCCAGATCCATACCGCTGCGCACCAGAGAACGCGGCGCCGGAACCAGGCAGGCCCCGTGCCGCCAGGCCAGCCACATCTCCTCACACGAGGCGTCGAAAGCCACCGACAACCCGGCCAACACCCGGTCGTCGGGGCCGATCGGGTTGTCTTGCAAGAACATCTGGGCTTCGGCATCGACGAAGGCCGCGGCATTGCGGTGGGTCACCGCTACCCCCTTAGGGGTGCCGGTGGAGCCCGAGGTGAAGATGATCCAGGCGTCATCGTCGCTATGGGGCGTCCCTGCGGGCCAGCCGCGCGAGACGTCCGAGCCCGGGCGCAGCCCCGTCTCGGTGATGACGCCGGCCACCCCGGCCTCGCCGAACACCAGCTGCGCCCGATCCTCGGGGTCATCTGCGTCGACCGGAACATAGGCCGCGCCGCTGGCCAGCACCGTCAGGATCGCCAGATACAGCGAATAGTTGCCCGACGGCATCCGGATGCCCACCCGGTCGCCGCGGCCGATCCCGCGGGCGGCCAGCCAGGCCACTCCTGCCTCGACATCGGCGATCACTTCGCTGTAAGTCAGCTGCACTTCACCGTCGTCGATGGCCGTCGCGTCCGGATATCCCGCGGCGGTGTCGTACAGGATGTCGACGAGGGTCCGCGGCTGCGGTGCCTGCCCCGAGCGCAGGTACTGGGCGGGAATTGCGGGCATCGCCAGAAATCCTAGGGCCGCAGCCGGGTAGCCGGGTCCCCAATGTCGCGCGAAAGCCAACGACCTGACACACTGAACCCCGCAGAGGGGAGTATTCCTTCGCCGCGGTGTCGTCACCACGTCGGCTGTCATCGGTCGTCCGGTTCCGCGGGTCGCGTGAGCGGCGGAAGAGACCTCGGGCGTGTTCAGCGACTCCCGGAGGTCTGCCCTAATGAATGTCTCAGCGCTGGAATGGACGATCACCCTCGGAGTGACCCTGGCGGTGCTGCTGGTCGACGTCCTGGTGTTTGCCCGCCGGCCGCACGAGCCCAGTCGGCGCGAGTGCATCGTCGCGCTCACCGGCTACGTCAGCCTGGCGGTGCTGTTCGGGCTGCTGGTCTGGCGTATCCACGGCAGTAGGTACGGCCTGGAGTTCTACGCCGGCTGGCTCACCGAATACAGCCTGTCGATCGACAACCTCTTCATCTTCATCATCATCATGGCCAGCTTCAACGTGCCCAGGATCTATCAGCAGCAGGCGCTACTGATCGGGATCATCCTGGCGCTGATATTCCGCGGAATCTTCATCGCGCTGGGAGCCGTTGCCATCCAACGGTTCTCCTGGATCTTCTATCTCTTCGGTGCGTTCCTGGTGTTCACCGCGATCAAACTGGCCCGCGACACCGAACACAGCGACGACGCCGACAACGCGGTTGTGCGTTTCGCACGCACCTACCTGAACACCACCGACCTGTGGTACGGGATGAAGCTCTACGTCAAACGGGGCAGCAAGCGGGTGATGACCCCGATGTTCCTGGTGATCGTGGCGCTGGCCACCACCGATCTGTTGTTCGCCTTCGACTCCATCCCGGCGATCTACGGGCTCACCAGCGAGCCGTATCTGGTGTTTGCTGCCAACGTGTTCGCGCTGATGGGTCTGCGTCAGTTGTACTTCCTGCTCGGCGATCTGCTCAACCGGCTGGTCTATCTGTCCCAGGGTCTGGCATTCATCTTGTTCTTCATCGGCGTCAAGCTGCTGCTGCATGCCCTGCACGAGAACGAGGTTCCGTTCATCAACGGTGGTCAGCCGGTGCATGTGCCGGAGATCCCGACCCTGGCGAGCCTGGCAGTGATCGTCGTGACGCTGGTGGTGACCACGGTGGCCAGCCTGATCAAAGC
>CAYPTG010000053.1:0-10545 GCA_964413455.1 uncultured Mycobacterium sp.
AGTTGTCGATGACCGACACCGCACCGGCCACCGTCGCCCCCGACAGCCGGGTGCCGCTGGCCGGTTTGGAACTGCCGGTGGTCAGCGCCAAGACCGTGCGGATCGACGACGCCGGCGCGGTCCGCACCGTTCGGCTGGCCGCCCCGACCGTCGGGTCGCTGTTGGCCGCCGCCGGGGTGCCGCTGCTGCAGCGCGACAGCACCGTCCCCGCAGCCTCCGCGCCGGTGGCCGACGAGATGCAGATCGAGGTCACCCGGACCCGCATCGAGAACGTCACCGAACGGCTGCCGCTGGAGCCGGTGGCCCGCCGGATCGATGACCCGACGCTGAACGTCGGCCGTCAGGTCGTCGAAGACCCGGGCGCCCCCGGCGTGCAGGACGTCGTCTTCGCCGTCGCCACCGTCAACGGCGCGGTGACCGGCCGGCTGCCGGTGGCCAACACCGTCATCACCCCGGCCCGCGAGTCGGTGCTGCGGGTCGGCACCAAACCCGGCACCGCGGTCCCGGAGGTCACCAACGGCGCCCGCTGGGACGCCATCGCGGCCTGCGAGTCCAGCGGCAACTGGGCGATCAACACCGGCAACGGTTACTACGGCGGCCTGCAATTCGACCAGAACACCTGGGAGCGCAACGGCGGGCTGACCTACGCCCCGCGCGCCGACCTGGCCACCCGGGAAGAGCAGATCGCTATCGGCGAAGTCACCCGGGCCCGGCAGGGCTGGGGTGCCTGGCCGGTCTGCGGGAGGGGCTGACATGACGATCCGACTGCTGACCCGCACCGAGATCCGCAACCTCGCCAAGGAACTGGATGTCCGGCCGCGCAAGGCGCTGGGGCAGAACTTCGTGCATGACGCCAACACCCTGCGTCGCATCGTGTCGTCATCGGGTATCAACAAAACCGATCACGTCCTGGAGGTGGGCCCCGGTCTGGGCTCGCTGACCCTGGCCCTGCTGGACCGTGGCGCCGCGGTGACCGCCATCGAAATCGACCCGGTGCTGGCCGAGCGGCTGCCCATCACCGTCGCCGAGCACAGCCACAGCGAGATCCACCGGCTGACCGTCATCCACCACGACATCTTGACCCTGCGCCGCGACGACCTGGCCCATCAGCCCACCGCGGTGGTCGCCAACCTGCCGTACAACATCGCCGTCCCGGCGCTGCTGCACCTGTTCGCCGAATTTCCGAGCATCCGCACCGCGATGGTGATGGTGCAGGCCGAGGTCGCCGAACGGCTGGCCGCCGAACCGGGCGGCAAGGATTACGGTGTGCCGAGTGTGAAGATCCGGTTCTTCGGCAATGTTCGCCGCTACGGCATGGTGTCGCCGACGGTGTTCTGGCCGATCCCTCGGGTGTACTCCGGTCTGGTGCGTATCGACCGGCACGAGAGCACCCCTTGGCCCGACGACGACCCCTTCCGCCGGCAGGTCTTCGAGCTGGTCGACATCGCCTTCGCCCAGCGTCGCAAGACCGTGCGCAACGCCTTCCTGGACTGGGCCGGCTCCGGTAACGAGTCCGCGCAGCGGCTGCTGTCGGCCAGCATCGACCCGGCCCGCCGCGGTGAGACGCTGGCCGTTGCCGACTTCGTTCGGCTGCTGCAGCGCTCCGGGGCACCCTCGTCTGGGGCACCCTCGTCCGGGGCGGAGCAGCCGGACGAGGAAGAACCGGCCGAGCGGCAACCGGCCGAACAGCCGGCCGACGCGCGCTGAGCCGCCGCCGCACAGCCGCTACCCTCTACGGGTGCCCATCACCACCGGCAATACCGCGGCCGAATGGGTGCCGACCGGGTCGGTGACCGTCCGGGTGCCCGGCAAGGTCAACCTCTACCTGGGGGTCGGTGACCGCCGCGACGACGGCTACCACGAACTGGCCACCGTCTTCCACGCCGTGTCGCTGTCCGACGAGGTCACCGTCCGCACCGCGGATCTGCTGACGCTGCACGTCACCGGCGAGGGCGCCGGCCAAGTCCCGGTCGACGACCGCAACCTGGCCTGGCGGGCCGCCGAGCTGATGGCCGACCATGTGGGCCGGGCCCCCGACGTGGCGATCAGCATCGAGAAGGCCATCCCGGTGGCCGGCGGCATGGCCGGCGGCAGCGCCGACGCGGCGGCCGTGCTGGTCGGCATGAACACCCTGTGGGAGCTCGGCCTGCCACGGCGTGACCTGCACGCGATGGCCGCCGAACTGGGCAGCGACGTGCCGTTCGCGCTGCACGGTGGTACCGCGCTGGGTACCGGACGCGGTGAAGATCTAGCAACGGTGTTGGCGCGCAATACTTTTCACTGGGTGCTGGCGTTCGGTGCGGGCGGGCTGTCCACCGCGCAGGTGTACGCCGAGATCGACCGGCTGCGCGAAGCCGGGTCGCCGCCGCGGCTCAGCGATCCCGAGCCGCTGTTGGCCGCACTGTCCTCCGGCGACCCCCATGCGCTGGCCCCGCTGTTGGGCAACGACCTGCAACCGGCGGCGCTGAGCCTGCAACCCGACCTGCGCCGCACCCTGCGGGCCGGCACCGAAGCCGGTGCGCTGGCCGGCATCGTGTCCGGCTCGGGACCGACCTGCGCGTTTCTCTGTGCCTCGGCGCAGCGGGCCATCGACGTCGGCTCGGAGTTGGCCGGCGCCGGGGTGTGCCGCACCGTCCGGGTGTCCAGCGGTCCGGTGCACGGCGCCCGGGTGGTGCCGGCCTCCTGAGGCTGCGGCCGCGCCGGCGGCTCAGCTGATCGCGTAGTCGGTCAACGGATAGCGGTCCTGCTCTTTGACCGCGCTGCGGATCGAGGTCGGCCGGAACAGCGGTGCCTCACCGGAACCGTTGAACCAGTAGGAATTCGACGACGCACAGTTGCCCAGCGTGAACACCGAGTCGCCCAGCAGCCGGGTCATCCGGTCCAGGAACGCCGCGTTGGCCTCTTCGGTGACCTCGAAGGTGCTGCCGTCGCGGCGCTGCAATTCGCCGAACAGCCGCTTCATATGCCGCATCTGGCATTCCACCGAGTCGAACCAGGACATGCCGACCCACGCGTACGGGCTCGACAGCGACAAAAAGTTGGGGAACCCGGGGACCGTCAAACCCTCGTAGGCCTGAAACTTGTTCTCCCGCCACCACTTTCCGAGGTCGCGCCCGTCGCGTCCGATCACCTCGAAGGCCGGAAGGTTGGTGTTCCAGACATCGAAACCGGTTGCCAGCACCAAGGTGTCGACGACCCGTTTGGTGCCGTCGCGGGCCACCACCCCGTCGGACTCGATCCGGTCGATTCCGGCCGTCTCCAGGTGTACGTTCGGCCGGTTGAACGCCCGGTAATAGGAGTTCGACAGGGTGGGCCGCTTACAGCCGTACTCGTAGTGCGGCGTCAGTGCCCGGCGTAACTCCTTGTCCCGTAACGACAAAAACCTGTGCAACGCCGCGACGTAGCCCACCGCCTTGTTGACCGGCTTGAAGTAGCGGTACTTCCACATCGCGATCAGCACCAGCAGATCGGTGAAATTGTCGGTGGACCGCCGCAGCGCCTGCTGGGTGAGTGGGCGGCGGGCGAAGAGCCGCTGGACCGCCGGGGCGAAACCGAAATCCATCTTGGGCATCACCCAGATCGCGGTGCGCTGATAGACGGTGAGCTCGGAAACCTGTTTGGCCAGTTCCGGAATGAGCTGCACCCCGGTAGACCCGGTCCCGATCACCGCCGCCCGGCGCCCGGCAAGCGAATAGTCGTCATCCCACTTCGCGGCGTGCATGATGCGGCCGGCAAAGCTGTCGATACCCGGGATATCCGGAATCTTGGGCTGCGAAAGATAACCCGTCGCCGCGATCAGGAATCGCGCGGTCAGCGATTCGCCGCCGGCCAGGGTGACCACCCACCGCTCGGCGTCCTCGTCCCAGCGGGCACCGTCGATGGTGGTGTCCAGCCGCAGGTACCGGCGCAGGTTGTACTTGTCGGCGACGTGGTCGGCGTAGCGCTTAAGCTCCCGGCCCGGGGCGTACAGCCGTGACCAGTACGGGTTCGGCTCGAACCAGTAGGAGTACGTCGTGGAGGGGACGTCGACCGTCAGACCGGGGTAGTGGTTGACGTGCCAGGTGCCGCCGAGGTCGTCCTCCCGGTCGACGATGACCAAGTTGTCATAGCCCAGCCGGTTGAGTTGGATCGCCGCACCCATACCCCCGAAGCCGGCCCCGACGATGACGGCATCGAGTTGTTGCATATCGCCGGGCTCTACTTGCTGGACGCGGCCCCGCGGGTGCGCGCCTGCGAGGTGCTGCCACCGTTGTCCGTGGGGTCGCCGGCACCCCTCGTCGCCCGCTGCTGGCCGCGCCGGACCGTGTTCACGGCCTCCGACGGGGCATCAGCGGCAGCGCTGCCGGCGTCCACGGTCTGGTCGGTGGTTACGGAGACCGACGGCTCCTCGGTGGCCGGGGCCGACGGCTCGACAGCCGCCGGCGTCGTGGCCGGTTCAGTCGTACTGGTGGCGTCCGCGCCGGTGGCCGAGGCGGTGTCAGCGACGGTGTCGTTGACCGGGGTGGCCTTCTTCTCACCGGTGACCGGCTCGCCCGCCTGCCCGGTTTCTTCCGGCGCACCGGTGCTGACCGACGCGGCGACCGGGGTGGTCGGCTCCGGATCGGCCGGGGTGGCCGGCTCGGCGGTGGCCGCCGCAGCCGAGACCCGGGTCGTCGCCGCTGAGTCCGCGGTCGGGATCGCGCCGGGGTTCTCCGGTTCGCAGGTCGGGCACAGCCACGGCAGGAACGGGGTGAACAGCGGCGTCACCAAGGTGTACGGCCAGCCCTTGAGCAGGTAGCTGCCCGGCACGAACGGGTAGAAGTCCAAGACGAAGGCCTTGATCAGCCGGTCCAGCGTGGCCATGATCTCGGCGCCGGTGACCGCCTTGGGGGTGTTGGTGGACGGGTCGGCGGTCAGGTAGTTCAGGACCGAGTACGGCAGGTCAAACGGGCTCAGCTTGACGTAGGCCTGCGACCAGGCCGTTTCCCGGCCCTCGGAGTCCGGGATCTCCTCGCCGACCGCACCTTCTTCGTCGCTGACCGGATCGATGACGGTGGGGAACTGGTAGCCGACGCCGACCATATTCCAGATCGGCTGCAGGAACATCTTGCTCAACAGCGAGTTGAGATCCTGGCAGTTCGGCGCCGCGGTCGCGGTGCAGCCGGCATCCATCGGGAAGTTGGCTTTGAACCACCAGCCCAGGGCCTCCCCGATGGGCTGGGAGATCGCCTTGATCGGGATCGTCAAGTCGGCAAAGGCGCTGGCCTTCGGCGGATCGGCGGGGTCGGCGCCCAGCACGTTGGTCGGGGTGTAGACCCACCAGTTACCGGTGACCTCCAGCGAGTACGCCAGCTCGTTGAGCGCGTCGACGTAGGCCCGGGGAATGCTGATGACGGCGTTGACGATGTTGGCCGCGATGTTGGCCAGCGACCCGGACGAATCGAGCGCGACGGGGGTGTAGGTCTGCTTGGCCCAGATGTCGCAGCCGTCGGTGTTGTACCCCGAGCAGGCCTGCCCGGTGGCCACGGTCGCGGCCAGGCTCACGGCGGCTTGCACGACCCGGGTTTCGGCCTGCTGCAGCGGCGGGGTGAGCTGGGCCGCGGACACCAGACCCGCGCCCATCAGGGCCAATCCCGTGGTGAGGTACGTACGGGCGGCTGCAGACATGAACACCATCTCCGGGTTTAGGAAAAACTCAGCAAAGTATCAGGATCGATAGTAGTGAACCAGCCACAGCGCGGCAAACACCGAGGTGGCGGTGCTTCATTTTTCACAGCCGCGCCTTCTCACCGGCCGCGTCTTTCTACAACCCAAGCCCGGCCAGCCAGCCGTCGATGTGCTGGGCCACGGCCGTCCACCCCGGCTCCAGCATCATGTTGTGCCCCATGCCGTCGAAGAACACCGGTTCGGTGCGGTAGGCGGTCGCCGTCGCGCGGACTTCGTCTGCGGTGACCGCACCGTCCTGCGCCGCACCGAGCACCAGCACCGGGGTGCGCACCCGATCCGGTTTGGGCAGCCGCACCAGCCCGTCCAGCCCGGCGCGGGCGCTTTCCTCCTGCAGGCGGGCGGCGTAGCGGCGCACCAGCGGCTCCGGGGTGTGCGGGGAGAAGAACCGCTCCCGGGCCAGTTCCGGGGTGCTCACATAGGGCAGCGACTTGCCGGTGACGGTCAGTTTCGTGAAATGCCATGGGTGGCGCCGAAGCCAGTGCAACCCGGAGCGCAGGTATCCCTGCGGCGGCATCGAGCACATCAGCACCCCCGCGGGTGCCTCGTGGGACTCCAGGTACTTCTGCACGATCACCCCGCCCATCGAATGGCCGATCACCACCGGCGGGGTGGGCAGGTTCTCGGCCACCGCGGCGACGTCGGCCAGATAGTCGGCGAAGGACAGGTTCTTCAGTCGTTTGGCCGTCGGGCTGGCCCCGTGCCCGCGGAAGCTCACCGCCAGCGCCCGGTAACCCCGGTCGGCGAAGTATCCGAGGAAATGCTCGTCCCAGCACCACGCCGCGTGCCAGGCGCCGTGCACGAAGAGCAGTGGGGCGGGGTGCGACGCGCCGGTGGCGCCCTTGTCGATGACTTCCAGCATCGCGATCAGGGTAGGACGGCCCGGGGCTTTGCTGGTACTTAAGGAAAGTTTAAGATGATCGTCGGGCGCGTCGCCGCGGCGTCGGGCGTCCAGGGGCGGAGCATGAAAACCGGGCTGCTTGCGCCGTCGATGCCGCACCGGACCCGGAGGAGGTCGTTGTGAGCCGATTCACCGACAAGATGTTTCACAACGCCCGAACCAGCGCCAAGGGCATGGTCACCGGCGAGCCGCACGAGCCGGTCAGACATAGCTGGGGCGAGGTCCATCAGCGCGCCCGGTGCATCGCCGGCGGGCTGGCCGCGGCTGGGGTCGGCCCGGGTGACGCGGTCGGGGTGCTGGCTGGCGCCCCGGTGGAGATCGCCCCGACGGCCCAGGCGCTGTGGATGCGCGGGGCCAGCCTGACCATGCTGCACCAGCCCACCCCGCGCACCGACCTGGTGCTGTGGGCGCAGGACACCACCAACGTCATCGACATGATCGAGGCCAAGGCGGTGGTGATCTCCGATCCGTTCCTGCCCGCCGCGCCGGTGCTGCAGGAGCGCGGTATCACCGTGCTCACCGTGCCGGACCTGTTGGCCGCCGAGCCGATCGACCCGGTGGAAACCGGGGAGGACGACGTCGCGCTGATGCAGCTGACGTCCGGCTCCACCGGCTCGCCGAAGGCCGTCATCATCACCCACCGCAACATCTACTCCAACGCCGAGGCGATGTTCGTCGGCGCGCAGTACCAGGTCGACTCCGACGTGATGGTCAGCTGGCTGCCCTGCTTCCACGACATGGGCATGGTCGGCTTCCTCACCATCCCGATGTTCTTCGGCGCGGAGTTGGTGAAGGTCACCCCGATGGACTTCCTGCGCGACACGCTGCTGTGGGCCAAGCTCATCGACAAGTACCGGGGCACCATGACCGCCGCCCCCAACTTCGCCTACGCGCTGTTCGGTAAGCGGCTGCGCCGGCAGGCCAAACCGGGCGAATTCGATTTGTCCACACTGCGTTTCGCGCTGTCCGGCGCCGAACCGGTGGAGCCCGCCGACGTCGAGGATCTGCTGGACGCCGGTGCCCCGTTCGGCCTGCGGCCCGACGCGATCCTGCCGGCCTACGGGATGGCCGAGACCACCCTGGCGGTGTCGTTCTCCGAATGCGGGGCCGGGCTGGTGGTCGACGAGGTGGACGCCGACCTGCTGGCCGCGCTGCGCCGCGCGGTGCCGGCCAGCAAGGGCAACGTGCGCCGGCTGGCCACCCTGGGCCCGCTGCTGCAGGACCTGGAGGCTCGCATCGTCGACGAGGACGGCAACGTGCTGCCGGCCCGCGGCGTCGGGGTGATCGAACTGCGCGGCGAGTCGCTGACGCCGGGCTACCTCACCATGGGCGGCTTCGTCGCCGCCCAGGACGAGCCCGGCTGGTATGACACCGGCGACCTCGGTTACCTCACCGAGGACGGCCACGTGGTGGTGTGCGGGCGGGTCAAGGACGTCATCATCATGGCCGGTCGCAACATCTACCCCACCGACATCGAGCGGGCCGCCGGCCGGGTCGACGGGGTGCGCCCCGGCTGCGCGGTGGCCGTGCGGTTGGACGCCGGGCACTCCCGGGAGACCTTCGCGGTGGCGGTGGAGTCCAACAACTGGGAGGACCCCGCCGAGGTGCGCCGGATCGAGCAGCAGGTGGCCCACGAGGTGGTCGGCGAGGTCGGGGTGCGGCCGCGCAATGTGGTGGTGCTCGGGCCGGGCACCATCCCGAAGACCCCGTCGGGCAAGCTGCGCCGGTCCACGTCCGTCACTTTGGTGACTTAGTCGAGTCGACGATGCCGGCGCGGATGCGCCGGAGGAGGAGCGAGACGGTCGGGTCTAGCCTGTTGCCCAACTCGACGAAATGTCGCAATCCACTCGCAAAACCACGCCCGTTTGTCGGTTTGGGCACCTGACACTCACCAGGCGTGCACCTGGTTCTGCGCCGGCTCCAGACCCACCCGCACCAGCAGCTCGGTGGCGTCGGCGGCCAGCTCGCAGATCGTCGGCACCTCGGTGCGCTCGGCGGCCGTGAACGGCTCCAGCACGAACGCCGCCGGGTCCTTGCGCCCCGGCGGGCGCCCGATCCCGATCCGGACCCGCTGAAAGTCCTTGCTGCCCAGCGCATTAGCCACCGAGCGCAGCCCGTTGTGGCCGCCTTCGCCGCCGCCCACCTTCAGCCGCACCCGGCCGAAGTCGATGTCGAGCTCGTCGTGCACGACGATCACATCACCCGGGGCGATCGAATAGAACTTCGCCAGCGGCCCGACCTGACGGCCGGACTCGTTCATGTAGCAGCGCGGCTTGGCGAGCACGACGGGGCGTTCGGCCAGCCGGCCGGTGGCCACCTCCGCACCGGAACGCTTGTGCACCTTGAACGGTGCGCCGATCCGGGCGGCCAGCAGATCGGCCACCATGAACCCGACATTGTGCCGGGTCTTGGCGTACTGCGGTCCGGGGTTGCCCAGGCCGACGACCAGCAGGGGCTCGGCCATCCGGCGCTACTCGGCCTCGGCGGCCGCTTCGCCCTTGGCTTCGCCCTCGCCCTCGGCACCGGCGTCGGCGCCGGCCTCGCCGGCCTCTTCGGCCTCACCGGCGCCCTCGGCGTCCAGCTCCTCGGCACTCGGGGCGGCAACGATATTGACGACCAGCATCTCCGGGTCGCTGACCAGGCTGACCCCGGCCGGCAGCGTGACCTGCCCGGCCAGGATCTGGGTGCCTTCCTCGGCGCCTTCGATCGACACGGTGAGGCTTTCCGGGATGGACAGCGCCTCGGCCTCGATCTCGATGGTGGTGGCGTCCTGGGTGACCAGCGTGCCGGAAGCGGCCTCACCGTCCAGGGTCACCGGCACCTCGACGGTCACCTTCTCGCCGCGCTTGACCACGATGAGATCGGCGTGGGTGATGGTGCGCTTGATCGGGTGGATCACGATGGCCTTGGGCAGCGCCAGCTGCTCCTCGCCGTCGATCTCCATGCTCAGCACCGCGTTGGTGCCGGAGTTCCGCAGCACCGCGGCGAAGTCGTGGGCGTTGAGTTCCAGATGCTGCGGATCGCTGCCGTGGCCGTAGAGCACCGCGGGCACCTTGCCGTCGCGGCGGGCCTGCCGGGACGCGCCCTTACCGGTGTGGGTGCGCACCTGCACGGTCAGCTTGTTGGTGGTGGCGCCTTTGGCCATGACATCGCTCCTAGCACTTCGTCGGTCGGGGGGCACGGCGAAGGCGGGCGCAGCTCAAGTGAATTCAAGCGGGGCCTCGCCGATAACGGTGGCCGGAGATCCGGGCACCCTCGCCGTGACGCGGACCCAGGGTAGCCGATCCGCGGCCGGCCGCGGAAATCGTCGACCTGCTACTTGACCGCCACCGAGAACCCGTCGATCACGGCCTGGACGTCCGGCGCGTCCTCGGCGGCCTTGTCGGCCCGCGTCGTCACCGTGAACTGCACCAGATAGCGGTCGAAATCGGCGGTCACCGGGATCACCACCCGGTTGTAGGTGTGCAGCCGGGTGCCGAGCTGGTCGTAGCTGCCCTCGATCATCGACGACGGGAACCCGTTGAAGTCCGCGGCGGAGGAGTTGAGCGGGGTGAAGTTCTTGGCCAGCGCGGCGTCGTCGTTGGCGTGCACCATCGCTGCCGGCACGTCGAAGTTGCCGTCCAGCTTGAACACCATCACCATCGCCGTCGGGTAGGTGTTGTTCTTGGCGATCGCCTCGGTGCCCGGCGAGAAGTTCGGGTTTGCGTACTTGGTCCAGCCGGGCGGACGGGGCAGCGTCACCGTCAGGTGGGTCAGCTTGTCCAGTGGAACCTGCTGGCCGGTGACCCCGACGCTGGACAGGTATTCGGCGATCGGCGTCGGGGTGGCCGGCGTGCTGGGGGCACTCGTGGTGGCGCTGGTGGGCAACAGCGAGGTGTAGTCCGCGGTGCGCGCGCCGCACGCCGATAGTCCCGATGTCGCGACGGCCGCGGCCAGCACCG
>CAYPTG010000054.1:0-6804 GCA_964413455.1 uncultured Mycobacterium sp.
CGGCTGTCCGCGCAGGTCGGCGCCTACCACCTGATGCGCACCCAGGGCGGACGCGGTGTGCTGATGGGCGGTGTCCCCGGTGTCGCGCCGGCGGTGGTGGTGGTGATCGGCGGCGGTATGGCCGGTGACAACGCCGCCGCGGTCGCCTGGGGTATGGGCGCGCACGTCACGGTGTTCGACCTCAACATCAACACGCTGCGCAAGATCGACGCCGAGTACGGCGGCGCCATCGAGACCCGCTACTCCGCGCGGCTGGAACTGGAGAACGCGGTCAAGCAGGCCGATCTGGTGATCGGCGCGGTGCTGGTGCCCGGCGCCAAGGCGCCCAAGCTGGTGACCAACGAGACCGTCGCGCAGATGAAGCCCGGTGCGGTTCTGGTCGACATCGCGATCGACCAGGGCGGCTGCTTCGAGGATTCCCGGCCCACCACGCACGACGATCCGACGTTCACGGTGCACAACAGCGTGTTCTACTGCGTGGCCAATATGCCGGGTGCGGTCCCGCGTACCTCGACCTTCGCGTTGACCAACGCCACGCTGCCCTACGTTCTCAAGTTGGCCGACCGCGGCTGGAAAGACGCCTGCGTGGCGGATCCGGCTCTGGCGAAGGGGCTTTCGACGCACGACGGCGCGCTGCTGTCCGAGCAGGTGGCCGCCGATCTGGACCTGCCGTTCACCGATCCCGCAGGTCTACTGGCCTGACGGCGGCTGCCCGAGGCAGATCAGCGCACCCATCGGATCGCGCAGCACTGCCAGGGTTCCGTAGGGCGTCACTTCACCGGGCATCACGATCTCCGCGCCCAATTCGTCCGCCTGCGCCACCGTGGCCGCGACGTCGTCGACCGTGACGTAGACCTGCCAGAAGGACGGCACCTCGGCGGGGAAGAAGGTGGCCGCGTCCATGATTCCGGAATAGGAGCTGTCTCCGACGAAAACCTGCGAATAGCGGTCCGGTCCGACGCTGTCCGGATCGCCGCCTGTTCCGATCTCCTCCGGCCGGGCACCGATCACGTCGCGATAGAAGGCAACGGACCTTTCGTAGTCCTTGCTCTGGCATTCGAACCAGTACGGCGTTCCGTGCTCGCCCCACTGCGTGAACCCGGTGTGCGTGCCGGGCTGCCAGAAGCCGATCACCGCACCGGCGGGATCGGCGAGCACCATCATCGATCCCAGATCGGCGATGGGCATCGGGGCCACCATCACCGCCGCACCGGCCGCTTCGGCGGATCTCATGGTGGCCTCGGCGTCGGCAGTGTGCAGATACGGCGTCCAGACGTCGGCCACCGGCGCGTCCGGCATCTGCGGGCACAGTCCGGCCACCCGCCTACCGTTGCGGGTGAAGTTTTGGTAGCCGCCGAACTCGGGCTGCGGCGGGCCTTCGACCTCCCAGCCGAAGATCGCGCCATAGAACTTCGCCGCGCGGGCGGTATCGGAGCTCATCAGGTCGAACCAGATCGGCGCCCCGACCGGGGCGGTGTAGTCAGTCATCGGAAGTCTCCATGCACCCGATCGTAGTGATCGGCGACGGCTACTGGTTGTCAGCCGACCAGCCCAGCCACGATGTCAGCCGCCGAAGCGGGCCGGGCGGAGGCGAAGCCCGTCCCGGCCCACAGGCTCGCGCCGTCGGGGTCGCCGGCGGCGACTGCTGCCCGGCGGATCGGCGAGATCATGTAGTGCAACTGCGGGTAGGCCAGTGGCGCGAGCGCGTCGAATCGGCTGACGAATTCGTTGACCAACCCACGGGCATAGCGGCCCGAAATCGACCGGGTGACGACGGTGTCGGTGAAGCGTGGATCGGCCAACGCCGCCCGGTGCACCGCGTTGGTGCCGGCTTCCTCGGCCAACAACAGCGCGGTGCCGACTTGAACACCGCGGGCTCCGGCGCGCACAGCGTCAGCCGCCGCTCGAGCGTCACAGATACCGCCGGCGGCAACCACCGGGATATCGACGGCGCCGGTGACCGCGGCCAGCAGTTCGGTCAGCGGCTGCCGGGATGGTTGCGCCAGCGGATCCAACGTGCCGCGATGCCCACCGGCCGCAGGCCCCTGCACCACCAGTACATCGAATCCGGTTGCCAACCGGGCCTCGTCAACGCTGGTGACCGTCATCGCCGTGGCGATTCCCGCCTGACGTAGTCGACGCAGCACCGCGCGATCCGGCAGCGCAAACGTGAACGAGACCAGCTCCGGGCGAACGTCAAGCACCACCTCGATCTTCGCGATCCAGTCGTCGTCCGCCCATCTGGCTTCTCCCGGCTCGACACCGTAACGCCGGCCGAACTCCCGTACGGCAGTCCGGTAGGCATCCAGTTCCACCGGATCCGCGTTATCCGCCTGTGGCACAAAGAGGTTCACTCCGAGCGGACCGCTGGTCAGTGCGCGTGCGGCGGCAACATCCTCAGCCAGCCGCTGTCCGGTGAGATATCCGCCGGGCAGGAAACCCAGCCCGCCGGCGTTGGACACCGCGGCGGCCAGCTCAGGGGTGCTCGGGCCACCGGCCATCGGCGCCGCAACAATCGGGGCGGTCAGGTCACGCAGGCTGAACGACACCAACCCCGCCTATCTGATCGCACTAGCCAGCCATTGTCCGGAGTTGCTGCGGCAGCGAACGCTTCGAACGGTGCGGCCCGAGCACCGCGGCACCGAACCGACCGGCCAGCACCTTGCGGGCCACCGCGTTGACGTCCTCGACGGTCACCTCGTCGATGCGCCGCAGGGTGTGAGTGAGGCTGCGGTATTGACCGTAGTTGAGCTCGCTTCGGCCCAGCCGGTTCATCCGGGAGGCGGAGTCTTCCAGGCCGAGCAGCAGCCCGCCCCGCATGGAGCCCTTGGCGATTCGGCATTCGGCTTCGGTGATCCCGTCCCGGGCAACGCTTTCCAGCACTTCCCCGGTCAGCCGCACCACCTCGTCGAACCGTTCCGGCAGGCATGCGGCGTAGACCGAGAACGCCCCGCTGTCGGCGAAGGTGTCGATGGCCGAATACACCGAGTAGGCCAGGCCTCGGGTTTCCCGGATCTGTTGGAACAGACGGGAACTCAAGCCTCCGCCGAGCGCGGTGTTCAGCACCGACAGCGCCCAACGGTCCGGCCAGTGCCGGCCCGGCACCCGTACCCCGAGAGTCAGGTGGCTCTGCTCGCAGTCCCGGCTGATCAACGTCAACTCGGGCCGGCCGGGCAGCCGGCCCGCGCCTTTGCGCGGAGGGTGTGGAGTGCGTCCCTTGACCAGCCGGGCACCGAAGTGCTCACGCGCCAGCGCGACCACCTGGTTGTGGTCGATGTTGCCGGCCACCGCCAGCACCATCCGCTCCGGGGTGTAGCGGCGAGTGTGGAAGGAGTGCAACTGATTTCGGGTCATCGTCGACACCGAGTCGACGCTGCCGATCACCGGTCGGCCCACCGGGTGATCGCCGAACATCGCCGAGACAAATACGTCACCGAGGGTGTCTTCGGGGTCGTCGTCGCGCATGGCGATCTCTTCCAGCACCACATCGCGCTCGAGTTCGACGTCGGCCGGGGCGCACGCCCCGTTGAGCACCACGTCGGCGACCAACTCCACCGCCATCTCCAGGTCGTCATCGAGCACATGCGCGTAGTAGCAAGTGTGCTCTTTGGCGGTGAACGCGTTCAGTTCCCCGCCGACCGCGTCCACCGCCTGGGCGATGTCCACCGAGGTGCGCGTCGGGGTGGCCTTGAACAGCAGGTGTTCCAGGAAGTGCGCGGCGCCGGCCACCGTCGGGCCCTCGTCACGGGAGCCGACGTTGACCCACAGACCCACCGACGCCGAGCACACCGACGGCACGAACTCGGTGACCACCCGCAGTCCGCCCGGCAGCACAGTACGCCGGATCGCCGAATCCTGTTGCGTCCCAGCGGCTGTGCGGCGTCTGCCGATCGTCGCCGCTTTAGCCGACGGGTGCTGCGGCATCAACCGGTGCAGGTGCGTCCTGCGCGGCAGCGGCGGCGTCGTCGTCCACCGGAACCAGCGAGATCTTGCCGCGGTTGTCGATGTCGGCGATCTCCACCCGCAGCTTGTCGCCGACCTTCACGACGTCCTCGACCTTGCCGACCCGCTTGCCCCGGCCCAGCTTCGAGATGTGCACCAGGCCGTCGCGGCCGGGCAGCAACGACACGAACGCGCCGAAGTCGGTGGTCTTGACCACGGTCCCCAGGAACCGCTCGCCGACCTTGGGCAGCTGCGGGTTGGCGATCGCGTTGATCCGGTCGATCGCGGCCTGCGCCGACGGGCCGTCGGTCGCACCGACGAACACCGTGCCGTCGTCCTCGATGGAGATCGACGCACCGGTCTCCTCGGTGATCGCGTTGATCATCTTGCCCTTGGGTCCGATAACCTCGCCGATCTTGTCCATCGGAATCTTGATGGCGGTGACCCGCGGGGCGTACGGGCTCATCTCGTCGGGCTCGTCGATGGCCTCGGCCATCACCTCGAGGATGGCCAGCCGGGCGTCCTTGGCCTGCGAGAGCGCGCCGGCCAGCACATGCGACGGGATGCCGTCGAGCTTGGTGTCCAGCTGCAGGGCGGTGACGAATTCCTTGGTGCCGGCGACCTTGAAGTCCATGTCGCCGAAGGCGTCTTCGGCACCGAGGATGTCAGTCAGTGCGACGTAGCGGGTTTCGCCGTCGACGTCGTCGGACACCAGGCCCATCGCGATGCCGGCGACCGGGGCCTTCAGCGGCACACCGGCATTCAGCAGCGCCAGCGTCGAGGCGCACACCGAACCCATCGAGGTCGAGCCGTTGGAGCCGAGCGCCTCGGACACCTGCCGAATGGCGTAGGGGAACTCCTCGACGCTGGGCAGCACCGGCATCAGCGCACGCTCGGCCAGCGCGCCGTGGCCGATCTCGCGGCGCTTGGGCGAACCGACCCGGCCGGTCTCACCGGTCGAGTACGGCGGGAAGTTGTAGTGGTGCATGTAGCGCTTGGAGGTCTCCGGGCCCAGCGAGTCGATCTGCTGGGCCATCTTGACCATGTCCAGGGTGGTGATGCCCAGGATCTGGGTCTCGCCGCGCTGGAACAGCGCACTGCCGTGCGCCCGCGGCACCACGGCGACCTCGGCGCTCAGCGCCCGGATATCGGTGATGCCACGGCCGTCGATGCGGAAGTGGTCGGTCAGGATGCGCTGGCGGACAAGCTTTTTGGTCAACGACCGGAACGCCGCGCCGATCTCCTTCTCGCGGCCGGCGAATTCCTCGGACAGCCGGCCGAGCACCTCGGCCTTGATCTCGTCGGTGCGGTCGTTGCGCTCGGTCTTGCCGGGGATGGACAGCGCCTGGGCCAGCGACTCGCCGGCCGCGTGGGACACCGCGGTGTAGACGTCCTCGGCGTAGTCGGGGAACACCGGGTAGTCCGCGGTCGCCTTGGCGGCCCGGCCGGCCAGCTCGCTTTGCGCCGCGCACAGCGTGGCGATGAACGGCTTGGCCGCCTCCAGACCCTCGGCCACCACCGTCTCGGTGGGCGCCTGGGCGCCGCCGGAAACCAGCTCGATGACCTTGTCGGCGGCTTCGGCCTCGACCATCATGATCGCGACGTCACCATCGGCCACCACCCGGCCGGCGACGACCATGTCAAACACCGCGTCCTCAAGCTGCTCGACGGTCGGGAAGGCCACCCACTGGGAGTTGATCAGGGCCACCCGGACCGCGCCGACCGGGCCGGAGAACGGCAGGCCGGCCAGCTGAGTGGAGGCCGAAGCGGCGTTGATGGCCACCACGTCGTAGAGCTCGTTGGGGTCCAGGCTCATCACCGTCACGACGACCTGGATCTCGTTGCGCAGGCCGTCGACAAACGACGGGCGCAGCGGCCGGTCGATGAGCCGGCAGGTGAGGATCGCGTCGGTGGACGGCCGTCCCTCACGCCGGAAGAACGAGCCGGGGATTCGACCGGCGGCATACATCCGCTCTTCGACGTCGACGGTCAGCGGGAAGAAGTCGAAATGCTCTTTGGGGCTCTTGCTGGCGGTGGTGGCCGACAGCAACATGGTTTCGTCGTCAAGGTAGGCGACGACCGAGCCGGCGGCCTGCTGGGCCAGCCGTCCGGTTTCGAATCGGATGGTGCGGGTGCCGAAGCTCCCGTTGTCGAGGGTGGCGGTGGCCTCGTATACGCCTTCGTCGATTTCAGCGACAGACATGGACGTCCGTACTGCCTTTCTGGAATTCACTGTGTTTGGCGTCGCCCAGTGAACTCCGGAACGGCCACGGCCGTCGATCGAAGCGGCCGGGTTGAAAAAGCTCAAGCCCGGCAGCCACTACCGAAGACCGCCCGATCGGGGAGCCATGCTGGCAACGCAGGAACGAAACGCGCGGGTGTGCACGAACCGCACCCGTGTTCGGGCCGGTGACGGCTCGAACGCAACTTATGTTAACACCGCGGGACATCGCCCCCGGCCACGCTCAGCGGCGCAGGCCGAGGCGCTCGATCAGCGATCGGTAGCGCTCGACGTCGACCTGGGCGACGTACTTGAGCAACCGGCGGCGACGGCCGACGAGCAACAGCAGCCCACGCCGCGAGTGGTGATCGTGCTTGTGCTGCTTGAGATGCTCGGTGAGATCCGAGATCCGCTTGGTCAGCAGCGCGACCTGAGCCTCCGGTGAACCGGTGTCGGTGCCGTGCAGGCCGTAGGAGCCCAGGATTTCTTTTTTCTGTTCGGCGGTCAGCGCCACAGGACTACTCCATCGATTTTCAGTGCCGCGAAACAAGATTCCGGCGCGGCCGCCGCGGACTGCAGCACACGCGAGGCAGGACTCTACCAACGCGGGGCGGGCACGAGGAAATCGTCACTCAGTGGAA
>CAYPTG010000054.1:6814-10490 GCA_964413455.1 uncultured Mycobacterium sp.
GGGTTCTCCACCCGCACCCCGGCATAGTCCTGGCCGTCGTTGAGATCCTCGGACAGCACGACGTCGCATCCCAGCGATCGCGCGGCCTCCAGAATCGCGGCGTCCCAGTAGGACACACCGAATCGTTGCTGGGTGGAGCACGCCGCGAGCATCAGTTCGGCGGTGATCGGGGCGACGGGAAAGCGCATGAACGACTCCGTCAACTCGACGGCTTGCTGATGGCTCAGCGGATCAGGCCGGCTGCTGCGGGTGGCCTGCACGTAGAACTCTTGCAGTACCTGTACCGACAGCGCCAGATCCCGGCCCGTGAGGATCTCGTCGGCTCGCTCCGCCTTGGCGCCCTCGTTGGGATCGCGTGAGACGGCGTAGAGCAAGACGTTGGTATCAACGAATCGCACGACCATGGACCTCGTCGCGGCTCAGCCGATCACCCGCGGAGAACTGGTGGATTTCTGATTGAACTCGTCGCTGCTTGGCCTCGAGTCGGGCGAACTCCGCGTCGCTCTCCCCTAGTGAGCCGAGGTAGTTAGTGACCAGCGCGCTCACCGACGTTCCGAGCTCGGCCGCACGTATCCGGGCGCCGCGATAGACGTCGTCGGGCACCGCGACGGTGATGTTCTTCATGCATCACAGTAACACTGAAACTGTGAAACTGTGTAGCCGGGAGGAGTTCACCAACACTCGTCAGCGCTGACCGGAGAGGATCTTCCGGGCCTTCTCCACGTCGTCGCCGATCGCCGCGATCAGAGCATCGACCGAGTCGAATTTCTGCTGACCACGCAGTCGCGCCACAAAATCGAGCGCGACGTGCTGGCCGTAGAGGTCGGCGTCGACGTCCAGGATGTAGGCCTCGACGGTGCGGGTGCGACCGGAAAACGTCGGGTTGGTACCGATCGACACCGCGGCCGGGTAACGCTCGCCGGGCACCACCGTCTCGGCGCCCGGGCCGTGGCCCAGCAGGGTGAACCAGCCGGCGTAGACGCCGTCGGCCGGGATCGCCGAGTACACGGGCGGAGCGATGTTGGCGGTGGGGAATCCCAGTTCCCGGCCGCGGCCGTCGCCGCGCACCACTACACCCTCGACCCGGTGCGGGCGACCCAGCGCCTCGGCCGCGGCTGCCATATCGCCGGCGTCGACGCAGGCCCGGATGTAGGTCGAAGAGAAAATGTAGGCCGAAGGGAAGGTGACAGTTTCAAACCGGTGCTGCTCGGCGACCAGCGACACCGACTCCACTGCGAAGCCGAACCGTTCACCGGCGGTGCGCAGGGTTTCGACGGTGCCGGCCGCCTTCTTGCCGAAGGTGAAGTTCTCCCCCACCACCACGTCCAGGACGTGCAGCCGTTCGACGAGCAGTTCGTGGATGTAGCGCTCCGGGGTGAGTTTCATGAAGTCGGTGGTGAACGGCATCACCAGGAAGACGTCGATGCCCAGTTCCTCGGCCAGCTCGGCGCGGCGGGTCAGGGTGGTCAGCTGCGCCGGGTGGCTGCCCGGGAAGACGACTTCCATCGGGTGCGGGTCGAAGGTCATCAGCACCGTCGGCACGCCGCGGGATCGGCCGGCCCGCACCGCGCGGGCGATGAGTTCGGCGTGGCCGCGATGCACCCCGTCGAACACGCCGATGGTGAGCACGCAACGACCCCAGTCGGACGGTATGTCGTCCTGCCCACGCCAGCGCTGCACGACGGAACTCTAACGTCGTCAGCTCGGCAAGGTAGCCGGCCGGATCACCACCACCGACCGGGTGCGGGCGCCTCTTTCGTCTGCTGGCCCGTCTTCGAGCAGCGCGATCACCCGGCCCTGCGGGTCGGTGGCGGCGTACACGCCGTCGATTCCGGCCGGCGGTAGCGGCCGGCCGTGGGCGGCGTCCTGGGCCTGTTCGGCGCTGACGTCCCGGCGGGTGAACACCCGCAGGCAGGCCTCATCCAGGGAGTAACTCAGCGTCGGCTGCTCGGCCAGCGCGTCGAGGGTGCGGGCCTGCTCCAGCCCGAAGCCGCCCACCCGGGTGCGGCGCAGCGCGGTGAGATGCCCGCCGACACCCAGTGCCGCACCCAGGTCACGGGCCAGCGCCCGGATGTAGGTGCCCGACGAGCAGTCCACCTCGACGTCGACGTCGACGAACGCACTGTCACGGCCGATCGCCAGTATCTCGAAGCGCTCGATACGCACGGTGCGGGCGGGCAACTCCACCTGCTGCCCCTCGCGGGCCAGCTGATAGGCCCGCTTGCCGGCCACCTTCACCGCGCTGACCGACGACGGGCGCTGGGAGATCTCACCGCGCAGCGCCGCTACCCCGGCGCTGATCGCGTCGTCGGTCAGCGCTGCGGCTGAAACATCCTGCAGCACTTCGCCTTCGGCGTCGTCGGTGCTGGTGACCCGGCCCAGCCGGATGGTCGCGGTGTAGGACTTGTCGGTCGCGGTCAGCAGGCCCAGGATCTTGGTGGCCCGCTCGATGCCGATCACCAGCACCCCGGTGGCCATCGGGTCCAGGGTGCCGGCGTGGCCCACCTTGCGGGTGCCGAAGATCCGCCGGCAGCGCGACACTACGTCGTGGCTGGTGACTCCGCCGGGCTTGTCGACGACAACGATGCCGGGATTAATTCCCCGGTCGCTGCGCTCCTGCCCTCCGCGCGCAGGCGCACTCACAGCACGATCGCCGTCAGCGCCAGGCCGTCGGCCACCGACCACCGACCGGCCAGCATGGTTAGCGGCGGGCCGTGCCGGGCCTGCGGGTCGATCAAGATGCGGGAGACGAAACCGCCAGCGCTACCGGAGGATTCGACGTCGAAAGTGATGTGAGCGTCCTCGAAGCCGAGCCAGCGCTCGGTCAGCGGGAACCATGCCTTGTAGGTGGCCTCCTTGGCGCAGAAAAGGATTCGGTCCCAGTGCAACCCGGAGGGCAGCGCCGCGATCTCCCGTCGTTCCACCGGCAGGCTGATCGCGTTCAGCACACCGTCGGGCAGCACGCCGTGCGGTTCGGCGTCGATACCCACCGAGCGCACCGCGGCCCGCCGGCCGACCACCGCGCCGCGGTAGCCGTCGCAGTGGGTCAGGCTGCCGACCACACCGTCGGGCCAGCACGGCTCTCCCTTGTCCCCCTTGAGGATTGGCGCATCGGGCACCCCGAGCCGGCTCATCGCGACTCGGGCGCAGTGCCGCGCGGTGACGAATTCGTTGCGCCGCTTGGCCACCGCGCGGGCGATCAGCGGCTCCTCTTCGGGCAGCGGTGCCAGCCCAGGTGGGTCGTGGTAGAGCTCGGCGGAAACCAGGTCGGCACGCTCGGGCAGCACCGCGCGCATCAGCTCGCTCATCCGCGCCTGCCGGCGTGCCGGTCCCGGATCGCCTGGGCCGCGGCCCGCAGCTCCGGCGTGATGACGAAGTGGCCGCCGAAGTCGTTGAGGTAGCCCGGCGCGTACTGCGGGTCGGGCAGCACCTGGCGTAGCCAGCGGTATGGCTTGCGGCGGCGCCATTCCCGCGGGTAGCCCACCGAGACTTCCTCGAACCGCACCTCGTCGTACCAGGTGGTGCGCGGGATGTGCAGGTGGCCATACACCGAGCACACCGCGCGGTAGCGGGTGTGCCAGTCGGCGGTCTCCACCGTGCCGCACCACAGCGAGAACTCCGGGAAGAACAGCACCTCGCACGGCTCGCGGCGCAGCGGGAAGTGGTTCACCAGGAC
>CAYPTG010000055.1:0-10461 GCA_964413455.1 uncultured Mycobacterium sp.
AGCGGGCGCCGGATCGCCAGTGCTCGCGGCCCAGACCCAGCTCGGCCCAGCCCATCCCGCGGGCCCGGACCAGCATCAGCAGCACCAGCGCCGCGGCCGGCACCATCACCACGTTGGCCCAGGGGGCGGTGAAGTGGGCGACCACATTGGTGATCGCCAGCACCACCACCACCACGCCGATGTCGACATAGACCCGAAGATGGTGCAGCGCAGCCAATTGGGCCAGTGCGGGATGGGGATGCGCGGACAGCGCGGGATGGGGAAGCGCGACCGCCGCGCCGGACTCGGACATTTGAGCCCATGATACGTGCGTGTACCCGCGATGGCACCGGCGTGTTATCCATCCGACAATAGGGAATAAGCGCGGGAATAGATCGCCAAGACGACGGGAGGCGGCGTTGAGCGACCACGAGCCGCTGCTGGCTGCGCTGCGGGTTCTCGATCTGTGCGACGGCCCTGCCGATACCGTCACCCGGCTGCTCGCCGATTTGGGCGCCGACGTGATCAAGATCGAGCCGCCCGGCGGCAGCCCGGCCCGCGCCGAGCTGCCGACCCTGGACCGGGTGAGCATCCCGTTCGCGCTGCATAACGCCAACAAACGGTCGGTGGTGCTCGACCCGGCCGACGACGCCGACCGTCGCCGGTTCCTGGAGCTGGCCGCCGGGGCCGACATCGTTGTCGACAGCGGGGTCGTTGACAGCGCGGGTATCGGTGGTGGGCCGCTGGGTCGGGCCGCCGGCTACGGCGTCTCCTGTGCGGAGCTGGCCGACCGGTTCGGCCACCTGGTCACCATGCTGGTCACCGACTTCGGCAGCACCGGGCCGTACGCCTGCTGGCGGGCCAGCGACCCGGTTCTCTACGCCATGTGCGCCGCGCTGTCCCGGTCTGGCCCGGCCGTCGGCACCCCGGTGCTGCCGCCGGACGGCATCGCGTCGGCCACCGCGGCGGTACAGGCGGCCTGGGTACTGCTGGTCGCCTACTTCAACCGGTTACGTTGTGGCGCAGGAGATTACATCGACTTTTCCCGATTCGACGCCGTGGTGCTGGCGCTGGACCCGCCGTTCGGAACCCAGGGCCAGGCCGCTACCGCCCGCACGCCGGGGGAGCGCTGGCGGGGCCGGCCCCGCAACCAGGATCTCTATCCGATCTTCGGTTGCCGCGACGGGTTCGTCCGACTCTGCGTGATGGCTCCTCGGCAGTGGCACGGATTGCGGGCCTGGCTCGGCGAACCCGAGCAATTCCAGGACCCGCGCTTCGACGTGCTGGCCGCCCGCGTTCGGGCTTTCGATGAGCTCGCACCGCTGATCGGTGCGCTGTTCGCCGAGCGCACCCGCGACGAGCTGGTGGCCGAGGGCCAGCGCCACGGCGTGCCGATCGCCGCGGTGCTAGCCCCGGCCGAGGCGCTGCACAGCGATCACCTCGATGCGGTCGGTGCGCTGGCCGAGGTCGGACTGGCCTCCGGAGTGCAGGCCCGGGTGCCGGTCGGCTACTGGCAGGTGGACGGTACCCGCGCCGGCTTCCGCCGCGCCGCCCCAACAGCCGGAGCCGACGAATCAGCCTGGCAAGCACCGCAATTCGCCCCGGCACCGATCGCACCCGTGGGCGGGCTCCCGCTGGACGGCATCCGGGTGGTGGACCTGGGAATCATCGTCGCCGGCGGCGAGCTGAGCCGCCAATTCGGTGACCTCGGAGCGCAGGTCATCAAAGTCGAGAGCACCGCCTACCCCGATGGTCTGCGGCAGAAGCGGGAGAACCAGAAGATCGGCGACTCGTTCGCCCGTGCCCACCGCAACCACCTGGGGTTCGGTCTGGACCTGCGTAGCCAAGCCGGCGCCGAGGTGTTCTCCGGGCTCATCGGCGCCGCCGATGCCGTCTTCGCTAACTTCAAACCCGGCACTCTCGACGCACTCGGCTTCGGCTACCAGCGGCTGCGGGAGCTCAATCCCGCCGTCGTGCTGGCCGAAAGCAGCGCCTACGGCGACCAGGGTCCGTGGAGCAGCCGGATGGGCTATGGCCCGCTGGTGCGGGCGGCGACCGGGGTCACCAGCCTGTGGGCGTCTCATCATCATCCTAATTCGGTTGCGCGCCATCCGTTTTACGACGCCACGACGATCTTTCCGGACCATGTGGTGGGCCGGATCACCGCGATCGGCGCGCTCGCCGCGCTGATCCGCCGGCAACGTTGCGGTGTCGGCGCCCGCATCCACGTCAGCCAGGCCGAGGCGGGGATCAACCAGCTCGACACCCGATTCGTGCTGTTGGCCGCCGAGGCCGTCCCCGCCGCCCCAGACGTTCGGCACGATGCGGCCGAACACCTGGTGCTGGCCTGCGCCGGTGACGACGAATGGTGCGTGGTGTCCCTCGGATCAGACGCCGACCGGCGTGCGGTGGATGCCGTCACCGGCGGGCTGGAGCTAGTGCGGTGGGCGGCGCAGCGCACTCCGCAACAGGTCGCCGACCTCTTGCAGGCCGCCGGGGTGGCCGCAGGGCCGATGTGCCGGCCCGAGGACGTCTACCACCACCCACAGCTGCGGTGGCGAAATGTGTTGGCCGACATGGAACATCCGCTGTTCGACGTGCCTCTGCCTGCCGAGAACGGTCCGGCCCCGTTCCGCAACATCCCGGCGTCCCCGTGCCGACCGGCGCCGCTGCCCGGCGCGGACACCCGGGACATCTGCCGCGACATCCTGGGCATGACGGCCGAGCAGACCGATCAGCTGATCGGCGCCGGGGTGCTGTTCACCGACGAATAACGAAGCCGGCCTGCCGCTTGGGGAAGGCGGCAGGCCGGCTGGGGAAACGAATTCTCAGGCGTTGGATGGGTGTGCGCCGAGAACCCGTTGCATGTCGGGGATCATCTGCTGGAGTTGCTGACCCCAGTAGCCCCAGCTGTGGGTGCCATTGGGCGGGAAGTTGAACACGCCGTTCTTCCCGCCGGCGGCCAGATAGTTGTCCATGAAGGTCTTGTTGGTGCGCAACGTGAAACCTTCCAGGAACTGTGCGGCCATCAGGTTGCCACCGCCGCCGGAGGTGTCCAGATCCGACGGGGCACCGGTGCCGCAGTAGATCCAGATGCGGGTGTTGTTGGCGACCAGCTGGTTGATGTTGACCATCGGGTCGTTACGCCGCCACGCCGGATCCGACGACGGACCCCACATGCTTTGCGCGTTGAAACCGCCCGCGTCGTTCATCGCCAGGCCGATCAGCATCGGCCACCAACCCTCCGACGGGTTCAGGAAGCCGGACAGCGACGAGGCGTAGATGTACTTCTGCGGGTAGTAGATCGCGTAAGTCAGCGCCGCGCTGCCCGCCATCGACAGACCCACGACGGCGTTGCCGTTGGGGTTGACGCCGTGGTGGGCCTGCAGGTAGGCCGGCAGCTCCTGGTTCATGAACGTTTCCCACTTGTAGGTGTAGTCCTGACCGTTGCCCTGCGACGGCTGATACCAGTCGGTGTAGAAGCTGGACTGCCCGCCGACCGGCATCACCGCGGAGAGGCCCGAGTCCAGGAACCACTCGAATGCCGGGGTGTTGATGTCCCAGCCGCTGTAATCGTCCTGTGCCCGAAGGCCGTCCATCAGGAAGACGGCGTGCTCGCCGCCGCCCTGGAACTGAACGCGGATATCGCGGCCCATCGCGGCCGACGGAACATCCAGGTACAGCACCGGAAGTCCGGGCCGGGAGAAGGCCGACGCGGTCGCTGAACCGCCGGCCAGCGCGATCAACCCGGGCAGGAAGAGTGCCGCGAGCAAGGCCGCGGCGCTGCGCCGCCACCACGTGCCGCGCACCATCGGAAAGAACTTCATGACGACTCCCATCACTTTTCGTACGTGTCCCCAAGCAGCGCTTAACTGCCTGTGCTCGGTAGTGAAGCACCGGGCGGGATCGCTATCGGGTACGCGACGCGGTGTGCCAAGTCGCAGTTGAGCAACGATCAGATCAAGTTGGGCAACGAACAGATCACGCGACGAATGCCCTTGGGGTCAAAGCGATTTGCGCTCCGCGACATCGGCCGCGGCCGGCCCCGGGTGGGCTTCGGCGGCAGCTTCCCGGGCCCGGGACCGACGCTCGTCGATCGTCTGGCTGAGATCCTGAAGCAGCTCCGGCTTGCGAAAAACCAACTGCTCCACGGTATTCCGGTCAATCCGCAACACCGTCACCTCACCGATCGCGTGTGCGCTGCCGGTGACCGGCTCGCGGGTCAGCGCGGTCTGTCCGATGAAGTCACCCTCGTGCAGGGTGGTCACCGGGATCAGCGCCCCGTCGGTGCCGGTGACGGCCAGCCGCACCCGGCCCTTGATGACGAACGACATCGCGGCCGGGACCTCGCCGCTGCGCTGCATCACCTCGTCGGCGCCGTAGCGGACCACCACCACATGCGGCAGCAGGGTTTCCAGTTCCGGGCTGCTGGCCCGCAGGATCGGGGCCACCTTACGCAGCGCCTCGACGCGGCGGGCCGGGGTGCAGAAGTCGTCGTCCAGCCCGTCCAGATGCAGCTTGGCGCGCCGGGCGGCATACCAGAGCCAGCGCTGGAGCGTCGAGCGCGCCGCGGCGCCGTCGGCGGGGGAGCGCACCGGGATCGTCACGGTGTAGTCGGTGCTGGATGTGGCGTTGGCGCTCGGTACGCCGTCGGGATGACGCTGCGGCAGGTTGCCGGCCACGTCGGTGAGCAGCGCGCAGACGTCGTCGGGGGCATCGGCGCCGGCGAACTTCGCGTTCACCGTGATGGTGTGCCCGTCGCCCGGGCGGCTCAGGTTGGTGAATGCCTGACCGGCCAGCACCGAGTTCGGGATGATCGCCAGCCCGCTGCCGGTATCGATGTGGGTGGCCCGCCAGTTCACCTCGACCACCCGGCCGCGGGCCGAGGTGGTCTCCACCCAGTCGCCGAGCTGGAACGGCTGCTCGAACAACAGCAGCAGACCGGAGATGATCTGCCCGACCGAGTTCTGCAGGGTCAGGCCCAGCACGATGGAACTGATGCCCAGCGCGGTGAACAGACCGCCGACGTGGGCGCCCCAGACGTAGGCGAAGATCATCGCCACACCCACCGCGATGATCCCGAACCGGGCGACGTCGATGAAGATCGATGGCATCCGCCGGCGCCAGCTGCCTTCCGGTGCGTTGTCGAAGACGGTGGCGCTGACCCCGTACAGCACCATGATCAGCAGCAGGACGCCCAGCACCGTGGCCAGGATGCGGATCGGGGTGGCCTGCACCGAGACGTTGGTGGTCTGCACGAGGAGCAGCAGCAGGGTGCCCAGCGGCACGATGAAGGTGCGTAGCAGCCCCACCGGCCGGGCCAGGAAGCTGCCCCTGCGGGTCAGGCTGTGCTGCAGCTCGGTGAGCAATACCAGGACGGTCGGCAGCCCGACGGCGATGACGACCGGCCAGTAGAACCAGGGCGCGGTGAGGAAGTCCATGCGATCTCCTTGTCCGTCAGCCGTCTTCGGACAGCCGCCAGGTATTTTCCTGGTGGTCGCCGACGGTGATCGTCCCCGCCGGTGCGTATTGTCGCGAGTCCCGGGTGGCGTCGTAGACGGCCTGGCTGACGTAGATCCCCGGCTGTGCCGGTCCGCGTTGCATCGCCGAAGCCAGATGCACCGCACCGCCCCACAGGTCGTACACCAGTCCGGCCCGGCCGACCAGACCGCTGGTGACCGAACCGGTGTCGATCCCGGCCCGCAACTGGATATCGTGGCCGGTTTCGGTGTTGAGCCGGTTGACGATTCGTGCCATCTCCAGCGCGAAGTCGACGGTGCGATGGACGTTGTCCAGCCTGGGCACGGTAAGCCCGCAGCTGGCCAAGTACCCGTTGTGGGTGTTGCGCACCCGTTCGATGCCGTTGCTTTCGGCGGCCGCGTCGAATTGGCGCACCAACTTGTTGATGATCTCCAGCGATTCATCGGCGTTCATCTCGCTGGACAGCTCGTCGACGCCGGATAGTGCCGCGTAGATGACGGTGACGTCCTGATGGTCCTCGGCGATGGTGCTCTGGCCGTCACGGTAGCGCTGCACCACCGACTCGGGCATCAAGGACAGCAGCAGCCGGTTGTTCTCGGCACGCTGCTGGTTGAGCAGCTGGTCCTTGACGCTGAGGTTGCGGCTCATTTCGTTGAAAGCCACTGTGAGGTCGCCGAATTCGTCGTTGGAGTTGACCGGCAGCCGGACGTCGTAGTCGCCGGTACTGACTTTCTCGGCGCCTGCTTCCAGCCGTTTGACCGGGCGGACGAACAGCCGCGACCACAGCATGGCGGCCAGGCAGGTGAGGAAGATGATCAGCGCGGTCGTGCGTACCAGTCGCCGGGCGAAATTGCGTTCCGGGGCGAAGGCCTCCTCGGAGTCCACCGAGGCGACGGTCACCCAATTCATCCCCTCCTCTAGGTTGAGCGGGGCGTAGGCCTGCAACGCGCGATGTCCCAGATAGTCGGTGGCGATCAGCGTCCCGGTCTCTCCACGCTGCGCGGCTTCGGTGGCCGCGTTACCGACCGGTTGCACCAGCACGGTGGTGCCCTGCTCGATGGCTTGGTCGGCAACCGCGGGCGGGGTACCGGCGGCGATGACATCGGTGCGGTAGGCCTGCTGGTCCTCCAGGAACAGTCGCGAGTCCGAGCGCATCAACCCGTCTTTGCCGACCACGAATGTCTCACCGGTGCGGCCCATTCCGGCGCGTTCCCACTGCCGATCGGCGGTCATCATCTTGTTGACCAGCGAGGCCGGGTACTCGACGGCCATCACACCGGCTGCCCGGCCGGTCGGCCCGACCGGCACCAATATCCAGGCGGTGGGCTCCCTTGACGGCAGGTATTCGGCAAAGTCGGTAGTGCCGACATAGTCGATGTCGTTGGACGCCATGGCTTTTCGGAAGGCATCCGGCAATAAGCCTTCGCCGCGGAAGGGGCCGGTGAGGATATTGGTGCCCAGCTCGACACCCTTGTAGGCGCTGTAGACCACGTCGCCCTTGGCGTTGATCAAGAACGTGTCCCGAAACCCCATCCGGTTGGTGACTTCGCGAAAGTAGCTGTTGTACTTGGCGTTAGCCGCCGACCAGGCGCTGCCGTCGTGTGCGTCGTTGACTTCGACGGCTTGATCGCGGTCCGGGAACGGCGCCGTGTAGTGCGCCTGCAGGTAGCGCGCGGCGGGCGAGGTCGGTAGCAGAGCGGTGATGTCCAGCCGGCTGTTCTGTCCGGTCTGGGTGGGGGCGAACTTTGTGTTGTAGAAGTCGATGATGGAGCTACCCTGCTGCGGTGTGACGGTGGCGTTGGCCAGTTGGCTGAACGTGGAGTCGAAGGCGCCGAGCGCCCCGATCGTTGTCTCACCGCGGGCGAAGATCAGCAGCGACCCGGTGATATTGGACAGCCCCGTCTCCAGGACCCGGGCCTGAGCTTCGCGGATACCGGTGAGCCGGTCGAATACCGCCGCGCGCAACGAACTTCGTCCGGACTGAAAGCCGATACCTCCGGCGATCACGGTAGCCAGCACGCTCATGCTCAGCAGCATCAGCATCAACTTGGATTGGATGCTCACCCGCTCCAGCAGGCCCCGTCGGGACTTACGCCGGCGCAGCCGCTCGGCCAGAACCGACCGGGATTCCGACGATAGCCCGTCCTGGGCATTCTCGGGCGGTGCCGACATCGAGTTCCTTCCTCTGCCAGCCACGATGGGGTGGACCGGACCCACGCCGAGGGTAGCTTGCCGAAGGCCACTTGCCGATGATGCGCACCGTGGCGTTTACCGCAGGGTCAGGATCAGCCAGCCGTCGGCAGGGACGTCGGTGTGGCTGACGACGTCCGGTGGCGGGGCGCCGGCCCCGGCCAGTACTTCGCCGGGGCGCCCAGTCAGCTCGCGTATCGGGAGTGCCCGCGCGGTGTCGTCGACGTTGAGCGCGACGATCAGCGCATCTTCCCCGTGTCGGGTTTGGTAGACGTAGAAGCGGTTGTCCAGCAGCAGTGCCGAGGTCCGCGCCTGATGCAGCCAAGGATGCCGACGGCGCAGGCTGATCAGGTGCCGGTGCAGGTTGAGGACGTCGCGGCCGGCCTCGGGCAGGTCGCCGGGAGGCGCGGTGAACTCGGGGCGCACCGCGTCGTCGCCGCCGGCCCGGTCCTCCTTGATCCCGAGATGGCCCAGTTCGTCGCCGGCGTAAACGCTGGGTACCCCGCCGGTGGTGAGCAGCAGCGTCAGCGCGTGTCCGAGGTGCTCGGGGCGTTCCAGCTTGCTGGCGATCCGGGTGACGTCGTGGTTGCCGACGAAGGTCAGCGGGGCGAAGGCGTCCTGAAATGTGTTGTGCCGCTGCAGGGCCCAGTCCAACTCGTGGAAGTTTCCGTCGTTGAGGCTGCTCCAGACCGCTTTCCACAGCTCGTACTGGGTCACCGAGTCCACCCCGGAACCGGCGACGAACGCGCTGTAGTCGCCGTGGATCACCTCGGCGAGGAACCAAGCCTGCGGGTATTGCTCCCGGACCCGGGGCAGAACCTGCGCCCAGAAGGACTCCGGGACCGCGTAGGCGGCATCCAGCCGCCAGCCGTCGGCGCCGCGGCCCAGCCAGTGCGCCATCACCTCGACGGTGTAGTCGACGACGGCCGGGTTGCGATGGTTGAGGGTGATCAGTTCGCCGTGGCCTTCGAAGGTATGGAATCGTCCGGGCCGGCCGCGGAACCAGGAGACGGCGTCGGGCTCCTGGCGGTCGATGGCGTCGCGGTAGCGGGCGAAGTCGGTGCCGACGTGGTTGAACACCCCGTCGAGCAGCACCCGCAGGCCACGGCGGTGTGCCTGCTCGATCAGCTGGTCGAAGTCGGCGTCATCGCCCAGCCGGGGATCGATCCGATAGTGGTCGGTGGTGTCGTAACCATGTGTGCGGGAGGCGAATACCGGTCCCAGCGCGATCCCGGAGGCACCGAGATCGACGGCGTAGTCCAGCCAGTCGATCAGCCGACGCAGCCGATGCTCACCCGAACCGGGGGGGTCGGTGGCGGGAAACGCGCCAACGAACCCGAGGGGGTAGACCTGCCACCAGATTGCGTGGCGTACCCATTCCGGCACGGTCCGATACTCTACGAGGGGGCCATCCGTAAAGGGGCGAAAACGAAACCAACCCAACTCCGGTCACGGCCGTTGCCGGCGGCCGATTCGCCCGATCAGGTCGGGCCGAGCCCGGATATCCGCGGGGCCGGAGTCGGTCGGCAGCGTCGCAACATGATCTTCCTGGCCGTGCTGCTGGGCATGATGCTGGCCGCGCTGGACCAGACCATCGTGGCGACCGCGCTGCCCACCGTGGTGGCCGATCTCGGCGGCGCGGGCCATCAGTCCTGGGTAGTCACCAGCTACCTGCTCGCCTCGACTATCGCGACGGCGGTCGTCGGCAAGCTCGGTGACATGTTCGGCCGCAAGGCCGTCTTCCAGACGTCGATCATGTTCTTCCTCCTCGGCTCGGTGCTGTGCGGGCTGTCCCCGACGATGACCACGCTGGTCGCCGCGCGGGCGCTGCAGGGTATCGGCGGTGGCGGCATCATGGTGACGGCGATGGCGGTGATCGGCGAGGTGATCCCGCTGCGAGAGCGCGGCCGCTACCAGGGCGCTCTGGGCGCGGTATTCGGCATCACCACCGTCATCGGACCGCTGTTGGGCGGCTTCTTCACCGATCACCTGAGCTGGCGCTGGGCTTTTTGGATCAACGTGCCGGTGGCTCTGGTGGTGATCGCCGTTGCGGCGGTGGCCATTCCGTCGCTGGGGCGCACCGGTCGGGCGGTGATCGACTATCCCGGCATCGTGTTGGTCGGGCTCGGCGCTGCCGGGCTCACCCTAGCCACCAGTTGGGGCGGCACCAGCTACCCGTGGTCCTCGCCGGTGATCATCGGGCTCTTCGCCGGGTCGGCGCTGGCGCTGGCCATGTTCGTCTGGGTTGAGCTGCGCGCCGCCGAACCGGTGCTGCCGATCCGGCTGTTCGCCAGTCCGGTGTTCACGGTGTGTTGCGTATTGAGCTTCGTGGTGGGGTTCGCGATGCTGGGCGCGATGACGTTCCTGCCGACGTTCATGCAGTTCGTCGACGGGGCGTCGGCCACCGAGTCGGGTCTGCGGACGCTGCCGATGGTCGCCGGCCTGCTGATCACGTCGACGGGCAGCGGTGCACTGGTCGGCCGCACCGGCCGCTACAAGATCTTCCCGGTGCTCGGCACCGCGATCATGGCGGTGGCCTTCGTGCTGCTGTCCCGGATGGGCGCTGCGACACCGGTGTGGCGGCAGTCGCTGGACCTGTTCATCCTCGGCGCCGGCATCGGACTGTGCATGCAAGTGCTGATCCTCACCGTGCAGAACACCGTCGACTTCGAAGATCTCGGCGTCGCCACATCCGGGGTGACATTCTTCCGCACCATCGGAGGTTCCTTCGGCGCAGCGATTTTCGGATCGTTGTTCGTCAACTTCCTCAATGCGCGAATCGGCCCGGCACTGGCCGCCGGCGGCGCACCG